>JAGSHJ010000094.1 GCA_023954595.1 Bacteriovoracaceae bacterium
ACTAAGCGTAATAAATAGATTCTACAATACCTACAAACCTAGAAGCGAGGCCCTTAAAAAAGTCATCAATTCTCAAAACTCAGAATTGTACTTTTTTGACCTAATGTTCAAGCCACTGGTCGACTCAGAAAAAGAGCACCAATTTCTTAGGAACCTAATTACCCAAACAAGTAAACGAGTAAAATACAGCTTGGACCTTAATTCACTTTACTCGATAAACACTGAAATTTTTCATAACCATAAAGATGCAAACATGGAAAAGCTTTTGAGAACCCAAAAAGACATCAAAGAGCAAATTAACCACTACGTTAAGGTATCCATGTATAAATTTATCAACAAGACCCACGAGCTTTCAAAGGACATGTTTAACTTGAAGCTTGAAGTTCTAGCGAAACAAAGGGACCTAGTCTACAAGCGAGAAAAGCTTGGAGCAGACAGGGCCAGAGGTAACAAGGAAAACGTTGAAAGAAAAGATTACCAAGAGCAGTGGGAGTTCAACAATGCCTTCTGGGCAGACGAACTGGGAGACTACTCTTTTGGACTTGAATCAAACTGCAAGGTATCCGGGAGAAGAAGATGAAATATTTAATCCTACTTACGGCACTTGTTTTCTCAACACAAACGCTTGCTAAAAAGAAAGTTATTTACAAGTACAAAGAGTACGAGAAATTTGACCTAGGTGACATGGAGATTAAAGGCTCAATCGTCGCTCCAGGTGATTTATCAGTAAAAGAAAGAAGAAGAAAAACTTTTGAGAGAAACCTACTTAGAAAACAAAATTTTGATCAAGAAATCCTACAAGATATAAAATTTTTGCGATAGCCGCATTCATCCAGGAGATACGAATGGAAAACCAAATTGCACCTCAGCCACAACAGCTACAGAACACCGTTGAACAAAAAACACCAGATCAAGATCTTAACTTCGTCCAAGGCTTTGCAAAGTTCATGGATGATGGAGGGGTGTTTATGTGGATCATACTTGGTATATGGGTATTTGGTGTTGCAGTTGCCATAGAGCGTGTTAAATCCCTTATAAAGTATGATGTGGACGGCGCAAGTCTAATGAATGATATTAAAAAGAGCATCCTTACAAATGAGGTACAAAATGCAATCCAAAGCTGTGCAGGCTCAAAGGCCCTATTGGCCTCTGTCCTAAAGAGTGGTCTTAAAAGAGCAAACCAATCGAAGGAGCAAATCCAAGATGCTCTAGAAGTTGGAATGCTAGAAGCAATGCCTCACGTTGAAAAACGACTTAACTACCTGGCGTTAGTAGCAAACGTTTCTACCCTCATTGGACTTCTAGGAACGATTTACGGACTAATTCAATCCTTTGCGGCCGTTGCATCAGCAGATGCTGCCTCTAAAGCCGAACTATTGGCCCTAGGTATTTCCAAGGCCATGAACACTACTGCTTTCGGTCTTATCAGTGCGATTACGATTATGGTTGCTCACTCTTTATTAAGCTCTAGAGCTGAAAAAATCATTGGAGATATGGAGCACTGTTCAGTGAAACTGGTTGATTTACTATCAAGCAAAAAAGGTTCACAGCCAAATCAGAAAGAAGCTGCCTAGGAGCACACAATGATAAAGCGTAGAAAGCTCAATAAGATGCCAAAGCTTAATCTGATACCGATTCTCGATGCCATCTTTATTTTTATTTTCTTTTTACTGATGTCAGCACAGTTCTTAGACATTTATGAAATTGGCAGTGATGCACCTATTACGACAACACTTACACAGCCAAAACAAAAGAAAGAGCCACTGAATCTAACTTTAGAAATTAGTAAAAACAATGTGTTGGTTAAGACGGGTTTGGAAGGGAAATTGTATAAAAAGATAAGTACAAAAAACCTTGCATCGCTCAATGATGTTCTGATAGAATTGAAGAATAAACACCCGGAGGAAACCTCCGCAATTCTTAAACCTAAAAAATCCTACGAATATCATAAAATCATAAAAGTCATTGATCACACCAGAGAGGTTATGAAGCCCAACGTTTACGTAACGGCCGTTGATGACAAAAAAAGAAAATACCCTTCCAAAGTCCTTTTCGACAAAATTATATTTGAAACTCAAAACTAAGTGAGGACCAATGCGTAAGACTTTTGCCAGAAGAAGAGAAAAATCAGAGCCAATGGAATTGGACATCACTTCCCTTCTAGACATTCTAGTTATTCTTTTGGTGTTTCTTCTTAAAAGCTATAACGCCTCAAACCTAAAACTGGATTTGGTTAAGTCCTTAAGTATTCCAGACTCAAAAGCACGAGACCTTGGAAGACACGCGGTGATTCTACAAATTGATAAGAATTCGGACATTTGGATCAATAACAAAAAAATAGGCAAGGCCAAGGGTGCTGACAAAGTTAACTCACTATATGACTTTTTAAAAAATAAGAGAGAAGTAGCATCTCTTGAGGCCGAAAAAAAGGCGAAGACGATAAACCTTGTTCTTCATAAAACTCTCCCTTATGAAACGATGCAAATAGTTATGCATACCTCGGCATTGGCCGGATACACAGACTTCAAATTCATAGTCCAAGGAAACTACTAATGAAGCCTATTGTATTGTTCATTCTATTCAATTTTATTTTTGCCCAGACAGTTCATGGGCAAGCAAAAAAGAAAGACACATCAAAGATCACAAGATGGCAGTATCTTTTAAAGCTAATTGAAGAAGAAGAAAAAACAATCAATATGGTCAGAAGAAAAACTGACCACCTGCTCTACCGTCAATTTGAACTTATGACGGAGAAGATCAAGCTATACAAAGAGAAGGAAAACCACGCATTTTTAGAAATGAGCTCAAAGGGAAAGAAGATAACCAGAAAGAAGGCCTTCACCCAAACTCTTAACAGATATGAAAAGACCAGAAAATTTGGAATTAAACTATTAAAGCGATATCCAAGAACAAGATATAAAGCTGCAATTTATCACACCCTGGCCTTAAATTCTCGAGACTACGCGTATGACAAAAGAGAATTGAGATATCTACGTTTAGCAATCCAATCAGCGAGAAAGAAAAGTGAGATCTGGTACCTTTCCATGACTTCACTTGCTGAATACCATTACAACAACAAAAACTATAAAAATGCCGTCTCTATATACAATCAAGTAATCGACAACACCGATGATGAATGGCACACCAAAAACCTTTATAATTACGGTTGGTGTCTTCTCAAGACTCACAAATTTGAAAAGGCCATCACAAGTCTTGAGGTTGGTTATAAACTAAGCTTTGAGACCAAATACATAGATTTCAGAGAGCAGATCATGCAGTCTCTCGTGTCCTTCTATGTTATAGGAAAGCAAATCAAGCGTGGTATTAACTTTGTCATGAAGTATGACAAAACTCCTTATACCGCATTAGCACGATTTGCGAGAAAGACATCAGAGAAGGGCTTCTTTGATGAGACAGAGCAGCTAATTGATCTTGCCCAGGACAACTTTGATCCTAAAGAGAAGATAGAGCAACTTGCAGATCTTAGATTGTTCCAATTTGATTTCTACAATCAATATAAACGTGAAAAGAAACTATTCAACATAGCTAAAGAACTTACAGTCATAACATTAAATGATTACCAGAAAGAAGAAGCTATCAGAAAAATCTCTGCTAAGAGTCGTGACGAACAGATCATTATTAAAAAGGACTTCGACAAGGTTTCATCCTCATATGATGTGGCACGATTGAGTTCACTTGAGTCTTACTTTGAATTCCTTTCAGTTTTAGATGTTAAAAATGAAGCAATGTATAGATTCTTCACAGCGGAAACACTCTACTCAGTGAAAGAGTACCAACGTGCCCTATCAAGCTACAAGAGAGCACTTGAGACTCAAATGAAAACTCCTTCACAGATGGATCTCAACAAAAAGGCCGTTGACGGTATATTCTCTTCTATTGAGTTTTCACAATTCCCAAAAGAGAGAGAGAAAGACGAATTAGTCTATGCATACACTAAGTTTCTACAACTCTGGCCAAAAGAAAAGAAGGCCTTTGTAATCCATCAAAAACTATTTGCGATCTATCTATCAAGAAAAGATCATAAGAATATGGAAATAGCACTTTCCGCTCTCATAAAGAACTTCCCTAAAAAAGGTGAAACCCACAGAAAGCTCTTCAAACAAAGAATGGATTTGGCCATCAAACAAGACAATGCGTACTTGCTAGCGAGTCTGGTTAAAACGATGCAGGTTGGTAAGTTTGGTTTCCCTAAAGAAGAGACTAAAAAAGCGGAAGTGATCTTAGCAAATCTTCTTTTTGGGAAATTCCAGAAACTCAATAGAGAGGGTAAGACAGAAGAGGCCATCGCTGGCTACAAACAGGTTTTCTTCAACAATCACTACCCTAAATCTGTTAAGTCTGAGGCCGGCTTTAATATTGGTATTCTCTATACAGATTTAAATGATTCAGCAAAAAGTGTTAAGTGGTTTAAAAAGACATTTCCTCTATTTAATAATAAAGAGAAAAAGATTAAGAGAGTCTTTCTTGAAAAAATGGCAAAAAGAAGTGCCCTATTGCAAGACTTCTTAAATGCGGCCCACATTCAACGACTTGTTCTGGATAACTTCTGTCATACAAAAAAACAAAACATAGCAAACTTCCAACAGGCAATAAGCTTTGACCTGGCAAACGACTACGTACTCAGATCTCTTCACACATTTAAAAGCTACAAAAAATGTGTTGAGGACACCACAGCAACTGAGGCCTCCATCATTTCGCACCTCTTTAGAAATGGACACTCAGGAGATCTATTTTCATTCGTAGAAGATTACAAACTCTCCCAAAAGCACAAGAAAGTACTAGTCGATTACTACGAACGTCTTTTTTGGAAAAACTTCTCGGATAAGGGCTCAAGAAATAGCATTGGCAAATATATCAAAGCGCTTCATGACCCAGAACTAAACGCCATGCTCACAGGTGTGAAAGAGTATCTAGTTACAAAGGATGCCCTAGAAGATCTATTAGAATCCCCTATTGAGCTTGGAGAAGTATTTAACCCTCAGAAATTTAACGTTGATCTAAATAATAGAATTTCACAGTTTGCAAAGCTTACACAACGACAGGGTGAGCTCTTATCAATTGGTAATCCTCAGCTTTCACTATTTGTATACGATCAACTAGCACTCTCCCTATCAGCACTGGCCTCAGAGATAAGAAATTACCATCCACAAGGAGTGCCTAAAGAGATGGCGGCCCAGTTCTCTAAACAGATGAATATCGTTGCAGCTACTTTTTCAAAGCAGTCGCAAAGCAACCTCAGCTCAAGCGAGCGCTTCATGCACAAGTATGAGCTTCTCTCTCCCAATTCAAGAAAGTTAACTACCGGCAATGGCATACTAGACGTAATCCAATTACGTATGCCGGCCTCAATAATGGCAAATACATTCGATTTGGAGAAATAGAATGAACGTTATCAAAAGCCTTCTGCTTCTTGCTCTATTTAGCTCCTGTGCTCATAAAGGCCTTGAAAAAAGCCTACATAGCTCTCGCTTGGATGGGCTCAGGCATGAATCTTTAAATAGGTATACAAATCAAGACCTTGAGGGACTCAAAGGTGCCTTCAAAAGCATTGCACTGTGTCACAAGGGCCGCTATAATGAGGCATTCTCACAATTTAAACAAGATCTCGACACAAATCAAAACAACCCCGTTTATTGGAATCACCTAGGTACTTGCTACTATCTTAAGGGTGAATACCCAAAGGCCTTAATCTATTTGGAAATTTCTATGAAACTTACAAAAAAGAAAAAGCTATTGGCCGCAGTTTATAACAATATTGGATTAGTCCATCTAAAGCAGGGTAATCTTCCAGAGGCGAAGGCAAGTTTTAAACTCTCTATTTCCAATGACAAATATGCCAAAACACCTAGATATAATTTGGCACAACTCTACTTATCAAGAACCAATTTTAATAGTGCAAAGCAAATACTAGAGAAACTGGCCAGTCAAAAGCCAAATGACGTGGATTTCAACTACAGCCTTGGACATCTGTACCTTATGAAAAAACAATACATTAAGGCATTGTCGAAGTTTGACAGAATCCCTGAGCAATACAGAAAGAGAGATGATGTTGCCCTTAATCTGGCAACTACGTTTCACCTAATGGGAAAGCATGAGGAAGCACTTAAAACGCTAGACTCGGCTCCAAAAACAACTTCTAACTTTGCTCTTCAACAAGTTGAATTAAGAAAAAGAATTGAACAGAAATTGAACAAATAGGATCCCAAATGGCCAAGACCACTTTGTGCTCATTCGAGCTTCGCCTACCTGATGGAAATCTTTTATCTTTAAATAAAGAAAAGCTACTTATTGGTAGTTCAAGTAGATGTGACATTATCCTGGAGCAACAAAGCGTTTCGGCCTATCACGCCATGATTTTCGTAAATGAAAAGGGTGTCGTGACTGTTATGGACCTTGATAGCTTAAATGGTGTTTATGTTGGTGGTGAAAGAGTAACTGGCCAGAAGTTCATTGGTGAAGATGACACCGTAACTTTTGGTGATGTTCACTTAGTACTGGAAGCGTCACAAAATGAAGTACCATTCGCCATTGAAGACACGGCCTTGCCTCTAGTGCGTGAAGAAGAGAAGATTTACGTTCCAGAGAGAAGCCATGAAAATGAAGTTCTAATCGATGATGAGTACTGCGATATTGTTTTTGAAGAAGACAACTTCACACCCGTATTTAAATCTCCAATACAAGGTCTTGCATTTGAAGACTACGTTGAGTCAGACACACTTGAAGATCCTTTTGACATCACTAAAGAGAGTAATGAATCATGTATTATGGTAACTACCCTTGTTTCAGGAATCATTCTTGAACAAAGTTTTCTACCACTAAAAGATGGTGAATACTTTGCTAGTGGAAATAAACAAGGTGGAAAGTTCCTACTAGTAGATGTCTTAGACTCTAAAGCAAAAGAGCCTTTTCTATCAGTACATACAAATCACTTAGAGATCAGTAATCTTGATGGCTTTTCAACAAGTCAAACCAAGATGGATTTAAACTCCAAAGAAGTCGCAGTACTAACAAAAGGTACGTTTCAAATCTTTATTGAAATCACAGCAGCTCCAAAAGAGCTTATCAGACTTCCTCTACTGGTAAGAGAGAAAGACTTTTGGAAGCAAGCGGGAAAGACCTTTGCATCTGTGATGCTCCCTATGCTTTTATTACTTCTAGTGGACTTCTCTATTGAAAAGCCAAAAGATCCAAAGAAGTTGTCAATTATCTATAAGCGTCCAACAAACACTCAAATGAACAATAAGGCCCATGCTTCTAAAGACGCTAGTAAAACGGATAAAAACAACGGCCATAAGAAAACAGAACAGAATTCCAAAAAGGTGGCCAGATCTAAAGCAGGACAAAAAGCAAGCCAACCTAAGAAGAGTACAAAGGTGGCAAAGGCACAAGCAAAGAAGTCTTCTACTACAAAGAAGGCCAAAGCGCCTGTTAAAGCTTACGAATTTAAAATGGCGGCAAACATTAATTCTATGATGAACAATGGTCAAAGCGCAGCTGTTGCCAAAACACGCTCTCCTGCATCTGTGGCCTCTTCAAATGCAATCACAGGTTCTTTAAATACCAAGGTCACAGGTAACGCCAGTGCCAAAGTTGGAAATATGGGAAGTGATCTAAGTGGTGCTGAACAGAGCTTTGGTGCAAAAGGTCTATCTGGTAAAAAAGGAATGGATACTTCATATATTGAAACAGAGACAGTTGTTCTAGGTAGTATGGATCCAGAATTACTAAGAAAAATTCTTCAACAATACCTACCACAGTTTAGACACTGCTATCAGCAAGAGCTGGCATACAACAGTGAAGACATCCAAGGGATCGTGGATTTAAACTTTGAAATTAGTGGAGCTGGTAAAGTTGGAAAGATCAATATTAGAGCGAAAGATTCACGTTTCTCAAACAAAGGTATCAATTGCATGTCAAAGGTACTTTCAATCATAAACTTCCCACAACCAAAAGGTGGTGGACGTGTTGCAGTAAGACAGCCATTGAACTTCTTCTCAGAGAAAGAGAGAAGCTAGCTAAACTAGGTGTCTTTTCTGGCCTCATCATGAAGTTTCTGGACATTGTCTAGATGCTCATTATAGGCACCAGCAAGGTCATGAAAGAAGTCATCTTTTCTAAAAGTGGTTTTACAATTCTCTGGGGCGTTTTCTTGAAGTTCTTTAAACCTTAATTTTAGATTCTCCAGAGGTCCTGCGATTCGGTGAGAAAGGAAAATTGCGTACACCGCTAGTACAATTGATGAGGACAAGGCCGCACCAACGAACAATGCACTTATAAGAACAAACTGTTCACGTACAAATTCATAAAATCTATGCCCTGACTCTAACCCAAGCTCGTTGCCCAGAAAGTTAAACCTATAGAAAATAAGATAAAGCCCTATAAACAACACCGCCATTGTTAGAAGGTTGATAACAACCATCCTCGCAATGAAAGGAAATTGAAAGTCGGTATTGATCAGAAATTTTCTTCTATGAAATGGCGGTTTCATTAAACTCCCAAATTTAGCCCACAACCAGGACATTCGCTTGAAGATGTTGAAAAGTTCTCTCCACAAGCGGGACAAACGGCACTGTCTTTTGAGGGGTCAAATACCTCTGAAAGTCTAGACCAATCCACATCATGTCCCTCTAGTGATTGTGCAAAATTCTCACTAAAAGTCTTTTGAACTGCTGGAATATCGTCTTGCTTGGCCCACATCTCAACTGTTACCGTACAACCTCTTCTGCAGGTTGTTTCATTATGATCCAAACGAATCTCAACTCCCTGTGTAGCGAGTTGTGATTGAATTTCTTTTGCTTCATTAAGCGGAAGTATCGCGATTTTCAAGTAGTCCATCTTTTAATCTTCTCCTGATAACATTATACTTGCCACAAGAAAGATTGCTTTTAGGAAAAATATGCGTAGAAATCAAGATAAAATTGCCTACTCTGGAAGGTTTGTCCAAGTAAAAGAGTCCATCATAGATGGGTATAAGTGGGAGAAGGTTTTTCTTCCAGATAGCCTTGTCGTGTTCCCAATAGACTCACAAAATAGAATTGTCATGATTGAAGAAAAGCGCCCACATGAAACGACTCCAAGTCGACTCAAGTTTGTAACAGGTCACCTAGAACCGAATGAAAATACTCTACTAAGTGCCAATAGAGAGATGATGGAAGAAATAGGCTTTAGTGCCAATAAACTGGTTGAGTTCTACAAACATGAATCCAGTGGCACCCTAAACTCAAACTTTCACTTCGTTGCAGCAAGAGATCTTGAGCCTAAGAAGATTCCTAACCCAGATGGAGAAGACAGCATATTAAACGTGATTCATGTCCCTATCCTAGAGATAGAGTCGATGTTGCATGAACACAGATTAAACTG
>JAGSHJ010000122.1 GCA_023954595.1 Bacteriovoracaceae bacterium
AACATGACTGTAGAAGCACTTGATATTGACTACGTCCTCACATCAGCTGGTTTTAATCTTTGGTTTTCTCAAAACCTAGGAATGAGTCTGTATGGAACTTACGCCTTTGGAAATGATATTGAGTGGAACAACGGCGCAGCTCTTGGTGGCAGTCTTTTGATGAAGTTTTAGACCTATTGCCAATTATACTTCATAAATAACGTCCATAAGTTTTCCTCTTTTGCTGCAAGCTCCTGTCTATTTACAAATTCTGCTGGAAGAGCATTCTGATAGTCTGGAACTTTCCCATCAAGAAAATCATACTTAATTCCTGCTTGATACTTCTCACTTCCCACTAACACTTCAATATACTGGCCACTTGTCTCACTACCATCAACATAAACCTTACTCTTATGGCCTGCACTTGCTCTTGCCGCCACAGAAGAATTGAGCTGGTAATCCACAGTGAGGTTTGCATCTGCAGCTATGTAGCTCGAGCCTTCAACACCTGAAATCCTAGATTCAACATTACCATCTAGAAAACCACGCGTTCTAGTTCCCTCAAAAGTTGTATATCGCTTGCCGGCACCCACTTCTAGAAAAGGAGCTAGTTCATCTCCCTCTTGTCCCTTGTTTGAATAAAGCCTGGCCGAGCCTGGTCTGGCCTTTACTGAAAGCTTATGCCAAGCAATCTGAGAACCTAGTGCGGAGAATGCGCCCAAGGCCCCCTTCCCGTCACTCTTATTTAATTGATGAACACCACCACCGGCCTTCCAGTAAAACGCACTTCCTTGGGCCTGTTTTTCTAAAACAACCTTCCCAAGGTTCTCTTCAATGAAGTTTTGATCAACGTGCCAATTGCCTTGTTCATCGCTCCAGAATCCAGAACGATCTCCTGTAGTAAAGTTTGTAAAAAGATTTGATTCATAATCTATTGATAATTTATAGCCTGCATCACCGATGGCCTTGCTGAAAGAGACTTTAACCCCGTGGGTGTTGCCGATATCATCGCTTCCTCCACCTTGAACTAAATCAGTGACACTGTTGTCGTTATGAATCCAAAAAGTAAAACTACCATTTTTGATTTGGTCAAAAATATCTCCAACCTTGGATTTATTCTCCGGAAAAAGTTTCTCAAGTGTTTCTTTTAGATCCTTGTCATCTTCAATTTCTAAAACTATTGAATCATTTGTTGCTGCGGCGGATGGTGGTTGTATTTCACTTGGACCACAATCTTTAGTTTGTATTAATTTTGTGGGCGCAATAGAAGCAGCACTTGTGAAGGTGCTCGCATATAAAGTTGCAGACATAAGCGTCTGTGCAGAAATCATCCCCTGTATTTCCTTACAGGAAAATGATTTCTTAGTAAGCTTTTTGGTGCTCTTCTCACCACAGGCCCAATTCAATTCAAAAGACTTTTCATCACTTCCACAAAGCCTTCCATTTTTTACACTTTGAACGTTTTGCGAAACAAGTAGTTCTTGGCATTTAACTTGATTTAGGGTTTCTTTTTCAAAGTAATACTTACCATTTAAAAGGGCCGTGCATATGCAGTTTGCGAAGACGGACTGAGAGATAAAAAGAGATAAGATTATCAACTTCTTCATACTGACTTTATCGGATAAAACACAATTCTTTTCAATAGGGACTTTGTTAAGATTAGGTCAGGCCTTGGAATTGTTATTAATAAATTTTTAATTTGCGTAACTAATTTTTTAAAAATGATGAAGTCTGTTTAAATTTTGTTAATAAAAGAGATTAAAAGTTGGAACGGTTTGTATCTTCATTTCTTGCAAAGACTGCGGCAATGATAAATAGAATTACAAACATAATTAGAAAAACAACCGCCAACTCTCCCGCTAGGGCCGACACTTCTTCCTGCCCAGACAAAGCTGAAACAATAGAAAAGATAAATAGGACTACAACCCAATGCAGCATTGTTTTTCTCCTGTAAATTATTGAAATTTAAGTGCAAAGATAAGGCCACAGCAGTGTTTTTTCTATATAAAACCAATTTGATTCTAGACAACAGGCCACGGTTTTGCTTCATTAAAGCGGTCACTTAAAAAGGATATAAAAAATGAAACAACTCTCGCTTCTGATCTTCTTGGCCTTGTTTGGTCTTAACGCTTTTTCTATGGCCCTAGAGACTGACTCCTATGAGCAAATTAGAAAAACAACTCTAGAAAAAATTGAAAAATACGGTGCTAAAAATGTTCTTGTCGTTCTAGACATCGACAATACAACTTTGGCCATGCCTCAAAACCTTGGCTCTGATCAATGGTTTGGTTGGCAATCAGGAAACTGTATGGGCAAAGAAAAAACTCCTCCATTTTGTGTTGCTGACAACTTTGATGAGCTTCTTGATATCCAAGGACAATTGTTTGCCCTAAGCAACATGATCCCGACAGAGAAGGCCACTGTAAAAGTTATCAAAGAGCTTCAATCAAAAGGTATAAAACTAATCCTACTTACTAGTAGAGGGCCTGTGTTTAGAAACGCAACTGAGAGAGCATTGAAGATGAATGGTCTGACATTTAGAGAAAGTGCCATTGGTTCAGCAAATGGCTTTGCTTCTAGCTACACTCCATACGATCTTAAAAACCCAAAAGCATCAGGGCTTAACGCTTATGACATCAAATCAATGGGTAATAAATCACCAAGACCTGTAAGTTACATGAATGGTGTGTTTATGACTTCAGGCCTTAACAAAGGAATCATGCTTAAAACACTCCTAGCTAAAACCAAGTCAAACTTTAAAGCAATCATCTTTGCTGATGATCACAAAAAACACACAGTTAGAATGCAGCAGATTATGGGTAAAGTTAAAGGCGTGGATCTAGTGACTTTTAGGTATTCAAAGATTGATCCAATCGTTAAAGCATTTCATGCTTCAGACAAAATGCCATCGATCAAAGCATGGGAGGCAATTAAAGCGGCCTCACTAAAAGCTTTTAAATAACACTTGGAGGCGTCAAAGATGAAACAACTAATTTGCATTCTTGGCGTCTTTTTCCTCTCTTCAATTCAGGCCTTGGAGTATCAAGGCCAAATTGACTTCGAACACAGACAATTTGATAGCGATGCTGACTCAAGCACTCATGATTCGCAAACAAGTACATTCATAAACCTGAATGCAAGTAAAGAGCTTCAAAACGTTAAGTTTCAGCTAGGACTGAAGGCACGTGATGCCTACGTTGATCATAATAGAGATTATCTTAACTTGGATGATACAAATATCTCCTGGCAAGCCAGTGAATGGTCTCTGTCACTTGGTACACATATATTTAACTGGAAGATCATGGAGTTCTTCTCCCCGATCGATTCAATAAATCCTAAAAACCTCTCAACAGGTAAGGATGTGGAAAGATTAGGGCTTCCATCTCTGGTCTACAAAAAAGAATTTGAATCATCTGAGCTTCAAGTAATCTACATCATTGATTCAAAATCAAGTGAGTATCCTCAAGCTCAAGACCGCCAAGGGTTAAGACTAAATCTTCAAACTCCAAAATATGTTGAGGACAATGCAGAGCTATCGAATGGAGATGAGCTTTTTCAATTTATCCTTCGTTATAAAAAGAGCTTTGAAGACTTTGAGTTTGATGCTCACGTGGCCCAAAAATATGACACATCATCACCACTAATCATTGTTGAAACTCCAAGCACTATTCCAGCAGCGCTAGAAGATCTGACAGTGAGGCCATATTACTTTCAGCTACAACAGCTAGGCATGTCTATTCAGACTTCAAGAGAAGATTGGACATATAAACTTGAAGCAACCTCTCTAAACTACGAAAACACCGAAGTCGATTTCTTTGTTCCTCCATTAGGTGGCATCACAAAACTGACTCAAAAAGATCACTCAAAGCTTGCCCTAGGTGCTGAGCGCTCAATTTTCTACGATAACAATCACACGAGCACACTCTACTTCGAATACTTGAGTATTCTTGGTACATCCACAGAGGATGCTAGATCACTAGGTGCCTTTCAACGTGACGTCTTTTTTGGCCTTAAACACGCCTTAAATGACTTTAAGGGACATGAGTTCTCTCTCCTCCTCACATATGACCTCCAAGGCCATGATGAGTCTATATTTGGTCTAAGTCATGAATTTCGCCTAAATTCTGCCTGGAAACTTGAATATGGCCTAACATTTATTGACGCGCCAAAACCAGATCCAACCGACCCCCTAGATTTTTATTATGGTTTGAAGCCATTGCGAGAATCGGATAACATGATGGTAACACTTTCACGTTATTTTTGAGGTAAGTTATGAAATTCACTCTCCTATTTTTTATCACCATAAACGCATGGTGTATGAGTGCTCGCGAGATCATGGAAAAAGTAGACAAGGCCAACAAAGGCATCATCGGTGCCAGTGGTGAAATGAGCATGACATTAATAGATGCTCAGGCCAACAAAGTTGAAAGGCTACTCAAGGCGCAAACACTTGAAGGTAATGCCCAAAATGATAAATCAATTCTTGAATTCATAAAGCCTCTAGATGTTAAAGGCGTAAAACTTCTCACCCATACAATCAAAGACGACGCCAACAAACAATGGCTATATCTTCCACGCTTTAAAAGAGTTAAAAAGATCAACTCAAGAAATCAGTCTTGCTCTTTTATGGCCAGTGAGTTTTCGTATGAAGACATCGCAGGTCGACAGCTGGATAAATACAGTTACAAATTATTAAAAGAAGACGATAGTTCTTGGACTATCGAGTCCACCCCGAAAACAAAAAGTGGCTACACTAAATTAATCTCCATAATTAATAAAGAGTACATGAATCCTGTAAAAACAGAATACTATGATCGTAGATCAGAACTACTTAAAGTAGCTATTATGAGTAAGTTTGAGCCTCACAAAGTGAAAGACAAAACATTTCACCTGGCAAAAACAATTCACATGAAAAACCAACAAACTAAAAAAGAGTCCATTTTAACTTGGAACAACAGATCGCTTGGTGTTTCTTTAAAAGAAAGTGACTTTAAGTCCACTAAATTGAAGTAGGTATTATGAAAGAACTACAACAGATTTACGATCAAGCGCAAGCTCATTTAAACGGCAAAAAAGACAAGATTGAACTTGCACTATGTAATCTCCTATCAGGCGGGCATACACTTATTGAGGACCTTCCAGGAGTTGGTAAAACAACGCTTGTAAAATTCTTCTCTGAAGTTTTTGATTTAAAAATGTCTAGAACTCAATTCACCAACGATCTATTGCCATCTGATATTATTGGAGCACAAATCTTTAATCGTAAAAGCGGTGAGTTTGAATTTCATCCAGGACCTATCTTTGGGGAGCTTTTTATGGCCGATGAGCTAAACCGTGCATCCCCTAAAACCCAAAGTGCTCTTTTGCAGGCCATGGAAGAAAAAAAGGTCACTGTAGATACCCAAACTTACCCTATGAGTGAAGTGTTTCACGTAATTGCCACTCAAAACCCAAGATCTCAAATCGGTACATTTGATCTTCCAGAGTCTCAACTAGATCGTTTTTCAATGAAAATAGATATTGGATATCCTGATGAGGCCAATACAGTGGCACTACTTCGAGGCAAGACTTCATCTAGCACAAACATAATTACTGATAAGATTTCCAAAAGCTGGCTTCTTGAAGCTATTAATAAATGTCAGAACATTGAAGTCAGTGATTCTATCTTAACTTACATCTATAGACTCCTTGACGCTTCAAGATCAAATGCCAAGTACATGCCTTTGAGTAACCGGTGTGGGATTGATTTATTAAAAACATCAAAGGCCTGGGCCTGGATGAATGGTGAAACCCATGTACTTCCAGAGCATGTTCAACATCTATTTGCTTGGGTTGCGGCCCATAGACTCTCTCATCCAAATTCGGCAACTGTGGCCCGTGAGAGGGAGCTTGCCCAACAACTACTAACAAGTGTAAATGTTAGACCATGATAGAGGCCCTAAAAGCAAAGGCACAAACTAGGACTCGCCCATTTATCATTCCTACGCTAAATGGTTTTGTTCTTGCGGGTGTTATCTTCACTTTGTTTTTAATGGGACTGGTATATGCAAATAATCTTGCATTGCTATTATCCTTCTCCCTTGTGAGTTTTTTTCTGGCAATCATGTTTAAAACTCATGAACAGTTTAACTCTTTTAAAGAATCTTCCTACTCAGTAGTTAATGGCCCCCAAGGTGTTTTCACTATGAGAGCGCCGCCTTTTATTAAAGTAGATTTGCAATCAGCGCACACAACTTTAGAGACAACACGCGGGAATCAATCAGAATTCGTAATCAACGCTTCTCGTGGGGTCTATGCAATAAAGAGGGCCAAGCTTTGGACCAATGGAGAATGGGACTTATTTCATGTGTGGAGATACGTAGGGGTAGACGAAGAAATTCATATCTATCCAACTCCAATACCTACACAACACAGTTCACTCTCAACTAATAGCACTCAAGGTGGAGAAACATTTTCAAAACATGAGAGGTATCTTCAAGGACATCAATCATCGAGAATTGACTGGAAGGTGTATGCAAGAAGTGAAGAACTATTTATTAAAGACTTCGAAGAGCAAAGACTTGAATCTATTAAGGTGGATTACGATCACTTCTCAGGTGAAAAAGAACTGAAGCTCTCACAGATGGCATGGCTTATTAATCAGGCCTATTCACAGAATAACTCTTGGAATCTCACTCTACCTTCAGGTGTCGCCCTTTTGGTTTCCAGTGGTCATGAGCATTACCTAAAATCAATGGAGCTTTTGAGTGAGGCCTAAAAATAGAAGTGTTTTATATTTAACTCTTATTCCAGCACCTTGGTTCTGTCTTGATTTTCTGCCTCCTTGGTTTGCGCCTCTATTTAGTATTTACTTTCTTTTGAGAATCTTTATTTCAATTCCAACACTTATACTTGTTCCTGGCTCCATTGGACTGTCCTACTTGGCATTTAAAGAATCCAACTTTCGACTTGCCCCAGAAGCGGCAATATCAATTTTAAACATCATGCTGGCCTCGAAATTTGGACAAAAGAGCTCTTCATTTAGAACACAGGTTATTCTAGGCTTTCTCTGGATTGGCTCATTGGCATTATTTAATAATAACCTCTACTACCTGCTCTACATCCTAGGTTCGGGAATCATTCTTACAGGGCTTATAAAGCTCAAAGAAGAGCAACGCTTTAGATTTAGAACCGCAAGTCCTCTGGATATTTTAAAATCAGTAGGACGTGCTCTGCCATTAGTTCTTATTCTCTTTTTTGCTTTCCCAAGATTTAGAGGTTTTCTACCTACAGCAAATACAGAGACTCAACAAAGCGGTTACTCAAAAAGCGTAAATAACTCTAATGCATCTTCTTTATCACTTTCAGACAAAACGGCCTTCTATGCTCAAACCGATAAGGAGCTATCTCCTGAAGTATTGTATTGGCGGGGTCGAACCCATGAAACAACAGATGGATACAATTGGAGAAAAGCAAGGCTTGCTCACTCCTCTTTACCTGTGCATTCAGCTCCTAACAAATTGGTGGAGTACCAATTAAAATACGAACAAGATTTTGGTGGGGACATGGTCCTTATGGACACTCCAATAAAGATTCAAGAATCAAATCTTCGCTACTATCGAAACAATCAAAGTAATACTTTCAAAAGTTACTCTGTTGGCAAAAAAGCACAAATCAATGCTGTTTCACATCCCACGGCCACCCTTCGTTCTAAATTAGGTAGTTCTAAAAAGACTTATCTAAAGCTGCCTGGCTTCATGCCTAAGTCCTTTAGAGATCTATTTGATCCAGTAGAGACAAAAGATGTAGAAGCTCTAATTGATGGATTTAGGAGTGTATTACAAGGTAGTGGTTTTAAATACAGCCTAACACCAGGGCCTATGCCAACACTCTCAGACTTCATTAATAAAAGAGTTGGCTTTTGCGGACACTACGCGTCGCTTTTAGGGACATTTCTCAGATACAAGGGAGTGCCTTCAAGACTTGTAAGTGGCTTTCAAGGAGGAGTTTATAATCCTTCAGGTGGATTCTACACTATTAAAAATAAAGATGCCCATGTCTGGGTTGAGTATCATGATGGTGAATTTTGGAAAAGGGTTGATCCTACAGGCTTTGTCTCTCCTGAGAGAATAAACGCTGGAGTTCAAGGGCTGAACCAAGATTCAGAATGGATGAAAACAAATCGTTTCTACTCTTCATTTTTGCAAGCAAGAGCAGTTTTTGAAAACATAAACTATAAACTTGCCCTATTCTTTGACAACTATGACAAGGAGGCCCAAAAGCTTCTTGCTGCATCTCTTTCACTGGAGCTTAAAGCGTTTTATTATGCCTCTGCTCTTCTTTTGATTGTTACGTGTATCTTTTTCTACCTAAGTATCAAAGGCAGACGAATAAAACGAAATGAAGAAGACATCTATTTTGAAAGATTTGTTAAAAAGCTAAAGAAGAAAAAAGTAATGGTTGATGAGTCGATGAATGAACAAGTGATCATAAATAGATGTTTGG
>JAGSHJ010000180.1 GCA_023954595.1 Bacteriovoracaceae bacterium
TGTATCGAATTTGATCTCCGCAATTGTGTTTGAACAAAAGGATGTTTTGACGCAGGCCCAAGGCATTGGGAAGAAGATGGCCGAACAGATTATACTTAGCCTTAAGGATAAGGTTGAAAAGTTTCAAAGCTTCAAGGCACAAGATATTGCCAAAGCATCACCTGAGTCCAATTCAGAAGCTCTAATTGATAAAGGCATCTTTCAAGAGACTATGCAGGCATTGGAGAGTTTGGGTTATAAAGATAAGAACTTAGCAGGGCTCGTTAACCGCCAATACACTGAAGAAGTTAAGACTAGTGAAGAGCTTATCAAGCTTGTTCTTAGGGAGTTGTAATGGAAGAGAGGTTTTTATCTGAGGGGAGTCGAGGATCCGAAGTAGAGCACGATACGAGGCTAAGACCTGAGAACTTTCAAGAATATATCGGGCAAAAGCGCGTCGTAGAAAATGTCGAGTTGATGGTTAAGTCTGCTTTAAAAAGAAATGCGGCAATGGATCATGCACTCTTATCTGGACCTCCTGGACTTGGAAAGACTTCTCTGGCGATGTTAATTGCTAAAAACATTGGAAGCGAACTGCATGTTATCTCAGGTCCTGCGATTGAGAAAAAAGGCGATTTGGCGGCCGTGTTGACTAACTTGGCCCCTAGGGATGTCCTTTTTATTGATGAAATCCACAGAATGCATATTAGTGTGGAAGAGATTCTATACTCAGCAATGGAGGACTATAGACTCGATATCTTAATAGGGCAGGGAGCATCGGCTCGTACAATGCAAATTGATCTAGTTCCTTTTACTCTCGTAGGTGCAACTACTCGAAGCGGACTTCTATCTAACCCACTAAGGGATAGGTTTATGGCGCATCTGCATTTCGACTACTATGACGCAGAAGAACTTTCACAAATCATATCAAACAACGCCAAAAAGATGTCTATGCAGATGGAAGATCAGGCAAAGTCTGAAATTGCTAAAAGAAGCAGAGGAACTCCAAGAATTGCCAACAGGATTTTAAGAAGAGTTAGAGACTTTGCTTTGGTGCAAAACCATGCGGTAGTCCAATTTGAAGATGTCCAAAAGGCACTAAAGTTATTGGATATTGATAGTTTAGGCCTAGACTCAATGGATCGAAAAATTTTGAGTGTAATTAGAAACTACTATCAAAATGGCCCAGTAGGCATCGACGCATTAAGTGCTACTTTGGGTGAAGACAAACAGACTATTGAAGAAGTCTACGAACCTTATCTTTTGAAAGAAGGCCTACTTTTAAGGACCCCACGTGGAAGAACTCTGTCTGAGAAGGCGATCGACCATATAAATTAATCTTAATGTTTAGTTTTGACTTGAGAAGTTTAAAACTTGCTGGTAAATCCTTTAAAACAAGTATTTTAATTCGAGAAAACAGCTACTTGGAATACTGTGCCTCATTATTTAGGTAATCTTTACCTTTAAATGAAAATTATTTTGTTCTGTGCTGTAGTATTAAGTATCTTAAATTACATAGGAATTGTATTCATCCTTATAATTTATGAGTTTTCGCTTATACTTTGAAGACGTAATGCGAAACAATGAATATAATTTAGCAGCCCAATAAGCTTAAAAGGAAGCTGATATATATGATCTATCAAAGAACCCTCGCTAAAGAAGTGCAAGTTACAGGTATTGGGTTGCACTCCGGAAAGAAGGTAACACTTAAATTATTTCCTGCTGAAGCAGATACAGGTATCGTTTTCAAGCGAACTGATATTAAAAACTCTAAGAAAATGCGTGCAGATGCAAGAACTGTCGGTGCCACCGAGAACAATACTACTTTAGGTGGTGGTGAGGACTGCGTTCATACTGTTGAGCACCTTTTGTCCGCTCTATATGGACTTGGGATTAATAATGTTTATTGCGAAAGAGATGGTCCCGAAATTCCTATTATGGATGGTTCAAGTGCTTCGTTTGTCTTTATTCTAAAAGAGACTGGCGTACAAAACTTAAATAAATCTAAGCAATTTATGGTGTTAGTAGATAAGGTTAGGGTTGAAGCTAACGGCACGTGGGCCGAAATCGAGCCAGCAAATAACCTTGTCATCGATTCTACAATTGTCTTTGCACACCCAATAATTAAGGCACAAAATCAAGTTTTTGAATTTAGCTGTGAGAACTTTATTAGTGAAATCAGCAGAGCTAGAACATTTGGTATGCTCAAAGATGTTGATCATCTTAAGAGAAAAGGCCTTGTTAAAGGTGGATCTCTAGATAATGCCATCGTTTTGGACGACTTTAAGGTTGTAAACCCAGAAGGTCTAAGATTTGCTGACGAGTTTGTTCGCCATAAGATTCTGGATACTATTGGTGACATCAGCCTTTTAGGTTATGAAGTTGCTGGTAAAATTACGACTTATAAATCAGGACATTATCTTCACAACCAACTTTGTAGAAAAATTCTAGACACACCATCGTGTTATGAAATTGTTTCGGCAAGTTCGTTGTCTTTAGAAGCTAGAGAGGCACATCGATTACCTCAAATGATATCGGTAACCAACTAGGCTTTAGCTTTTCAAATAAAACCAAATAATGTAATAGTGGAACCTATCTATAAGGAAGGTTATGTTTCGCGTTGCATTTTTGGCTCTTTTTGTTGCTTCTGTTTCAGCTCATTCTCATAATATTAAGTGGGCCGATCTCGTTGAAAGTCGTACCTATAAGCTCGATAGAGAGCTGACTCTTTCATATAACAAGAGCACATATAAAGTTGAAGCTAATGAGGAACTTAGGCTTTTAGACTTTAGACCCTTATCGATGATCAATGTTTTTTTAGCTGAATTTAAAATATTAAATTGTTCAAAAAATGAGTTCTCATCCGAGATGATTCTTGCAAATGTCGGTCAACCAAGCGGACAAGAAGTTAGTGTTGGTGTGGATATGGCCGAAAAGTGTATCCTAGAAGTATTTATTGAAAAGAAAGATTATAACGCCGTCAGCATTTTAAGGTAGGTATTAATGAAGCTATCCAAAGCGTTTTGGCAAACTTACAAAGAAGCTCCCAGCGACGCAGAAGTCGCTTCACATCAACTTTTGATGCGTGCTGGATTTATCCATAAAACTGGTGCTGGCATTTATAGCTATTTGCCAATGGCAGTACGAACAATCAAAAAAATAGAAAATATCATACGAGAAGAGCTCGATAAAATCGACGCTCAAGAGCTTGATATGTCTTTTGTAACGCCTGCTGATCTTTGGCAAGAATCTGGACGTTGGGAGACCATGGGACCAGAAATGCTAAGAGTTCAAGATCGTAAACAAAACGATTTTTGCCTTAGCCCCACAAATGAAGAGTCAATAACAGACGTTTTTCGCAAGTCCATTTCCAGTTATAAGCAGCTTCCAGTAAGTCTCTACCAAATCAAGGCCAAGTTCCGTGATGAAATAAGACCACGTTTCGGTCTTATGAGAGGTAAAGAATTTATCATGAAAGACGCTTATACATTTAGCATGGATAAAGCATGTCTTGATGAGCAGTATGAGCTCTATTATAAGGCCTATTCTAAAATTTTAGAGAGAATGGGGCTTGAGTATATTGTAGTTGAGGCAGATCCAGGTGCCATGGCCTCTGGAAACGCAAAAACTCATGAATTTCAAGTTATTGCAGACTCTGGCGAAGATGTCGTGGTTCAAGCAAAAGCTACAGGTTATGCTGCCAATCTAGAAAAAGCTGCAACTGTGCGCCCTGAGTTGAAATTCACTCCAGAATCGGAAATTGAAGAAGTTATCACCGAAGAAATGCCTACCTGTGAGCAGGTTGCAAAGCATTTAGATATACCTGTTCATCAAACCCTTAAAACGCTGGTTTACAGAGCGTTTTATGGTCAGAAAAAAGTCATTTATATGATTCTGATGCTTGGTGATGATAAATTAAACGAAATAAAGCTTAAAAACTTTCTAAAAGCAGACAAGGTAGAAGTTGCTGCGGAAGAAGACTTGAAAGAGTTCAACCTGATTAAAGGTTATATGAGCCCATACGGTGTGGAAGGCAAGATTAGCTTTTTACTTGATGACTCAATAGATCCTAAAAGCAGCTTTGTAGTGGGTGCAAATAAAGAGAACTATCACCTTAAAGGCTTCACACCTTCAAGAGATCTAGGGAGTTTTAAGACTGTTGATCTAAGAATGGCCAGCGTTGGAGATTTAGCACCAAACAGTACGGAAACCATTGAATTTAGAAAAGGTATTGAAGTTGGACATATTTTTCAGCTTGGAGACAAATACACTAAATCAATGAAGGCCACGGTCTTAAATCAAAATGGGAAAAAAGAATTTCCACTAATGGGTTGTTATGGAATTGGTGTCACGCGAACGATGGCGGCAGCAATAGAGCAGCACCATGATGAAAATGGAATCATTTGGCCTGCAGCAATCGCACCATTTCATGTCTATCTGGCCGTTATCGGTAAGAAAGCGGAAACAAAACAAATGGCCGGCGAAATCTATGAACTGTTGAAAGAGGCTGGCGTAGAAACCTTATATGACGATAGAGGCATGGGTCCTGGACCTATGTTCAAGGATGCTGATTTACTTGGTTTACCAGTAAGGATTGTCTTGGGTGAGAGAGATTTTGCCGAATCTGGAGAGTTGGAAATTAAAATAAGAAAGACAGGCGAGACTTTTAAAGTAGCTAAAAGTGAACTGGTTGAAAAAACGAAGCAAATTCTAACAGGCCTAATGAGTAACTAATGGAAGATTTCGACCTTATAGTAGGTATTCACAGTATTGTAGCGGCAATTAAAAACCCAAACAGGGATATTGTTAAGCTCGTTGCAACTGAGGACGCTAGAGACGAGATTAAAAAGATCTGTAATTTAGACAAGATCAACGTGGAGTTGGTTTCATCGCATAAGGTACAAGAAGAGGGGAAGAGGCTCTACAGTGATAAAGGCCTTGATTACCAAAGAATACCATCTGGAGCTTTTCTAGTTTCCCAACCACTCCAAGAGTTGGAGACGAGAGAATTATATGATTTAGCAAAAGCTGGAAACTTAAGAATATTATGTTTAGACCAGATTAGTGACGTGCATAATGGTGCAGCTATTCTTAGAACAGCAAGTTTTTACGGTGTAGATGTCGTGATTCTTCCTGGTAAAAAAAGCTTTGGCACAACTCCTACTTATTTTAGGATTGCATCAGGGGCACATGAGTATTTAAAGTTAATTAAAGTTAATAATTTGGCAAAAACCATATCAAAACTCAAAGAACTGGATACACTTACTATCGGCCTATCTGAGCATGCAGAAGAACAAATCGACACGGAAATGATTGCTAAGAAATCCGGTAATGTCGCTCTAGTGCTGGGTAAAGAGGAGACTGGTATCTCCCATGCGGTAATGAGAGTTTTAGATAAAAAAATGTCAATCAAGACCCAGGGTGAGATCCGTTCACTTAATGTTTCAGTAGCCGCTGCCATCTCTCTTGAAAAATGTTTTGGTATTTCCTAAAAAAAACTTGATTTTGCTTGTTTTCCCGATTATAAACATAAGCTCATCTTAAGGGATGTTTAGGCTGCTCTAGCTCAGTTGGTAGAGCATCGGTTTTGTAAACCGACGGTCGCAGGTTCGACTCCTGTGAGCAGCTCCACGGCGTGGTTCCCGAGTGGCCAAAGGGAGCAGACTGTAAATCTGCCGGCGTATGCCTTCGAAGGTTCGAATCCTTCCCGCGCCACCATTTTTTAAGGTTGAATGTGATAAAAGCGGGTGTAGCTCAGTTGGTAGAGCACCAGCCTTCCAAGCTGGGGGTCGTGAGTTCGAGCCTCATCGCCCGCTCCATTCTTAACCAAAAAATTCCCCCTATATTTTTCTAATTAAAAGCCTTAATTTACTTTGCAAACTAATTTTAACTAATTAGAAAATTTTTGATTGATAGTGTGCTTTTAATAATATAAATACTAAGCTCGAAAATTTGGTATATGCTCACGTGGCTCAGGGGTAGAGCACTTCCTTGGTAAGGAAGAGGTCCCGGGTTCAAATCCCGGCGTGAGCTCCATTTTCATCTCATGCACGGTAAAAAAAGTTGTCAGTTGAGTCAGCTTGAAGCATACTCATTGACGTTAATATATGCTTATAAAACTTAAGCCCGTAAATGCGATAAACTTGTAAGGAGAAACATTATGGCAAAGGAAAAATTTGACCGTAGTAAGCCGCACGTAAACATCGGTACTATTGGTCACGTAGATCACGGTAAAACAACTTTGACAGCTGCAATCACAATGACAATGGCCGAGAAATTCGGTGGTGTTGCTAAAGATTACGCTGCAATCGATTCCGCTCCGGAAGAAAAA
>JAGSHJ010000123.1 GCA_023954595.1 Bacteriovoracaceae bacterium
ATAAAACAAATTGTAAGTTCCCGATTTTTCATAGACCTAAGTAATGTTGTTAAATATTAATTAATACAAATCCGAAGAGTTGTTTAATGAAGTTTAACATTTCGATTTTATTCATCTTTCTCACGAGCTCATGCTTTTTTGAAAAGGACGAATACGTTCTTGAAAAAGACATCGCTTCAACTTCAAAAGTTAGTCAGGCCGCTAAAGCAAAAGTCTATAACGTTACGATTCAAAATGATCAACTTGTTATTGATGGAGCAGACCTTGTTGGTGTTTCTCAAGTTACAATTCAAGGAACATCCTTTAATGAAGTTTTTTCAATTGAATCAAAATCAACAAATCAAATAATTGCAAATGGACTTCGAGCATTCTCTTTTGGAATTGGAAAAGTATTTTCTCTAATCCTCTCTGATGCTCATGGTGCAGCTACTTATCAAGTGTCTTTCACTCTTGATGATAAGTCTGTGACTGCTGCAAAGCTTCATGACATGGGTGCAGGCGATGGTGATGTTTTAGTTTACGATCAACCAAATGATAAGTGGGAACCAAGACCTTTATCAGGCCTTAATATGGTTGGAACTTGGAATGCAAATACCAACTCACCAAGTCTAGCGAATGGTGGTGCCAATACTTCTCCTTTAAAAGGTGATTACTACGTTGTAGGGACTGCAGGTGCTACAAATATTGATGGTGAATCTAGTTGGAGTCCAGGAGACTGGATTATTTATAGCGGCACTAATTGGGATAGAGTTTCAAATACAAGTGATGTAACTGACTTTAACGGCAGACAAGGTGCAATTGTTCCAACCGCTGGAGACTATGATTTAGATATGCTTGGAGACGTTGACACAACAGGTGTAGCCGTTGGGAAAGTTCTAAAGTGGGATGGCACAAAGTGGGCCATTGCTGATGATCTATCCGGTGGTGGTGCAGGTTCAGTTACAACAACTGAGATTCAAAACGCTACAATCGTTGATGCAGACATCAGCGGCAGTGCAGGTATTGCTCAATCAAAAATTAATAATTTAACAAGTGATCTCTCTACAATTAATACAAATGTCTCAACGAATTCATCTGGTATTGCGACCAACGCAACAGCCATAAGTGGAAAAGAAGATACAATCGCAGCTGGAACTACAGCTCAATTTTTTAGAGGGGATAAAACTTGGCAAGCACTTAATAAAGCAGTTGTTGGCCTATCTAATGTTGATGATATTCAGCAGATGCCACTAGCATATCTTGATACTGACAACACTTTAACAGCCGACAGCGATACCAAGGTTCCAAGTCAAAGAGCGATTAAAGCCTATGTTGATACAGCAATCGCTGGAGTATCAAGTGGTGACTTTATGGCTGACGGATCAGTTGCCATGACAGGGGATTTAGATGTTGGAACTAATCAAATTAAAAATCTTGCAGACCCGACTCTTGCTCAAGACGCTGCCACTAAAAACTATGTAGATACAGCTATTTCAAGTTCTGCAGGCTTTGTTCAAAATGGTAACTCCTATGGTGTTCTTGCAACCCTTGGCACAAATGATTCTCAACCATTGGGATTAGAAACAAATAATTTAGAAAGAATGAGAATCGCTGCTAATGGAAATATTGGAATTGGAACAACTTCACCTAACTCAAAGTTAGAAGTTGCCGGAGATATAAGTTCAGGCTCTAACACTTCTTTTACTACAGGCACTGGTTTTAAGGTTAATCATCATGGTGTTAACCCATGGTTTACTGGTTTCTATGGATACAAATCAAGAGCCGGAGCTGTTGTCGCAAGTGGCGATCAGGTTATGCAAATTGAAGGTAATGGACATGATGGAACTAGCTATCAAAAAGCTGCAAGTATCATCTTTTCTGCAGATGCAGTTCCAAGTACAGGCATTGTACCTGGAAGGATCAAGTTCTTCACATCAGACATTAGTGGAACTCTTCAGAGTCGAATGGAAATAGACAAAGATGGCAACATCGGAGTTGGTACCAGTTCTCCAACACAAAAATTAGATGTTTTAGGAAATATAAAGGCCACACAATTTATTGGGGATGGTTCCAATCTAACAGGTATAACGTCTACAAATTCAAGTAATGATGTAAATGCTGTAATCAATGCTGATGCTGATTCAAATACCAGTGGCGAAGTTCAACTTCAAACTGGTGGCACAACTAAAATGGTTGTTACAAATTCTGGAAACGTTGGAATTGGCGCGACCTCTCCTGTTACGGCCCTTCAAGTTGAGGGAAGTGTTTCCTCATATGGGGATCAAACAGATATTTTAAGTGTTTTTAAATCAAACGGAGCGCATACAGCGGTGGCGATTGATGCTGATGCCTCTAAATCAACTGCAATGAAGTTTATGGAAGCAGGGGCCGCAAAGTGGAGTTTAATACGTTCTCAATCAGATGATTCATTTAATTTTTATAATTATGCCTCAGGGCAAAGTCATATGGTCATTACGGCCGATGGATTAGTTGGAATAGGAGATGTAACTCCTACTAGAAAATTATCAGTAGTAGATCAAAGAGTTGACGAGACTGATATAGATTCAACTGGATTTATTTCAAACGTCGAAAACGACATCACTGTAGATGGAACATACGGGACTAGGGCCGGCTATTTTATAAATAAAACTAAAGTTGGTTCTGGTGTAACTGCTGCTGGCAATCAAGTTGGATTCCTATCACAGGTTTTAAGAAACTTAGGCACTACTGGAGATGATGGTATTCTTTCGAGTCAAGTATCGGCCAATATTGGATATGGGCATTACAACTCAGATGCTGCTGCAACTCCTCAAACAACATCAGCATACGGTATAAAAGTTTACCCATATTCTAGAACGGGTACAATTACTAATGCTTATGATCTATACATTGGCTCTCCAAATGGTGGAACCGGTACGATTACAAATCACTATAGTCTTTATCAAAACCACGCAGCGTCCACCAACTACCTTGCAGGAGATCTTGGGATAGGTACTAATAATCCAAGTGAAAAACTCGAAGTTATGGGTAATGTAAAGGCGACGTCATTTCTAGGTGATGGATCTAGTCTCACCAACGTAAACGCACAAAGCTCTAGTAATAATACAGATGCAGTCATTAACGCTGATGCGGATGGAAATACTTCAGGAAATATTCTTTTTCAAACAGCAGGTGCCACAAAGGCCGTAATTACAAATGATGGTAAGCTTGGGCTAGGACTCACTTCTCCTGAAGCAATGATGCAAATGCCTGGGACAGAATCTTTTATGATCGGATTAACAACAGATTCGTATTTCACAAGCTTAACAAGTAATCAATTACAATTTAATCGTGCAAGTGGGCCTAGTTATATAAGGCAAGCTGGACTCGGTGGAACTATAAGGTTCCAGACAAGTGTTGCTTCAAAACATGACACTGAGGCCATGTTGATTGACTCCAATGGTAATGTCGGAATTGGTACATTAACACCTACGACAAGGTTTCATGTTCTAGATCCTGCTCATGGCGCTGTAGTTAAGGCAGAGAGCTCGAGTGCTTCTGGATATGCCGGGTTTGCTGCTAAAAATGCAACTCAGGCCTATACAATGCAAGTACGCCCTGATGAAAGTAACGGCCTTGTTTGGCGAGATGAAACGTCTGCTGTAAATAGAATGACATTAACTTCCACGGGTAATTTGGGGGTTGGTACTACAACTCCAAGTCATAAGGTAGAAGTTACTGGTTCTGGAACAGGGGTTCTTCTAAATTTATATAGAAAAGAAAGTGGTTCAAATTATGGCTCAGGGTTTAGCCTCTCATTAAATAATGGTGCTGGTACAAAAACAGATTATGCGAGAGTATTTGCTGGAGTAGAGGATAATTCTACTGGTGCTGAAAAAGGCTTCCTATCGTTTAATGTTGCAGATGGTTCTGGCACTTGGGCGGCATCGTACGCACAAGAAGTCATGAGGATTTTGAGTAATGGCAATACAGGAATTGGAACAAGCACACCTAGTGAGAAACTCGATGTTAATGGGAATATAAGGCTTACCAATGGTGCGGATAGGGCCTTAATAGGTCCCAACAATGAAGATCTAAATATTGTAACAAACCCAAATGAGGCCGGTGAAGGGATCAAGTTTTTTACTGATGGAGGAGTAACTCCAGATGTAGTGATTGCAGATGGCGGATTAGTTGGTGTAGGTATCGCAACACCTACAAAGAAGATAGAGGCCCTGGGAACTATTATGGCAACTGATAGTAGTGGCTATACCAATTCCTTACAACTTAGACCTTCACAATTAATTCATTATGGTCCAACACCTTTAAAGATTGGAACTTCAACAATTGAGTCTCAACCGATTCTTTTCGAAACCTATGATGGCACCTCTTACGCTGAGAGAATGGTAGTGGATTCCGCTGGTAATGTAGGGATTGGCACTACCGCTCCAAGTACAAAGCTTGATGTAAGTGATGGCAATATTAAAGTTAGAAACATTGGAGACTCAGTTGCAAAAGGTCTTATTTTCTCTGAAAACGATTCTGCACCTCACGGCTTCTCACTAAAGTATGACGGAAGACTTACCGGCATAGATAATAAACTAAGTTTTTTTGTAGGCAATGGTGCAATGGATGCAGACGAAATTCTTACAATGAAAAGATCTGGCAAAATAGGGATGGGAACTACTGCTCCAGACGCGAAGCTTACTGTAGATAGTAAAGCAGATACCTTAATTTCCAGATTTCATTCAACAACGAATGCCGACATTACAAAAGGTGTTCGCATAAATGCAGCAAACTCTGGTGGAACCCAGACTTACTTAGATCTCGTTGTTGACCCTACCAATACAAAAGTAGGCCTAGGCATAGGTACTTCCGGTACTAATCTTCCAATTGGAAAAACAGATTTAGCTCAGGCCGAGCTGGTAATAGACTCAACTGGCAAGGTTGGTATTGGTACGGCATCTCCAAGTGCATCCTTAGAGGTTGTCGGAGATATTATTGTGAACAACACTGTCAGTACTAACCAGATCGGTAAGTTAAAAATAAAATATGCAGGCTCGAGTAATCCTTATTTAGAATCTGCGGGAACTTTAATTGAAACTCGAAGCCCGATTAGCTTTTATGTGAATGGGAAAGAGCTTGAATCAAGATATCCCGGTCCATTTAATGTTTCTCATTCAAGGGCCGATAGTGACATCGTTTTTCAAACATCACCGACTTCCGATAACAATCAAACCACTAGGATGGTTATTCTTGGTGCAACAGGTAATGTTGGAATAGGAAACAGTGCCCCCTCTGAGAAGTTACATGTCACCGGAAACCTAAGAGTCCAGGGAACTACTGACTGTACTCTTGGTAATGGTGCCGGTGCTACAAACTGTACTTCTGATCAACGTCTAAAGGATAATGTCTTTGCAATTCCATATGCCCTAGACAAAATTAATCAAATTCGAGGAGTAGAGTTTGATTGGAATGAAGATAGTCTGTCTCCAGGAAAACACTCAATTGGTGTGATTGCACAAGAGATTCAAAAAGTGTTTCCTACAGCTGTTGTTGAGAATGCCGATGGATATTTGAGTGTTGATTATGCCGTTTTAGTTTCACCACTTATTGAAGCTACTAAAGAGCTATCGAAAAATCTTGAAATGTTTAAACTCATGCATGCTGGTATTGAAGAACAGGTTAACGAGAACACCAGAAGAATTGCCTCCCTTGAGCAAGAAAATCAAGAAATCAAAGCACAGAATCAAGAGCTTCATAATGAAGTTCAGGCCCTTAGGTCAGTTGTGTGTGAGCTAAAACCTGACGCTTCTATCTGTAAGTAGGCATAAATCTAACTTCCATAATTCAATTTATGTGCACAAAGCTTAGGCACAACTAGAATCTGTTTTTACTCTTCTGTAATATACCGCTTGGTTATAAGCAGAGGAGAGAAGCATGAGATTTGTTGAAGAGGGTGCGGACGCTTTGAAAGCACAATTAGAGGAATCTAGGAATACGATCCTGTCGAGGTTGAATAAGCTTGAGGATGATAGAACTAGAAAGGCCGGGCCATTAGATCCAGACTGGGAAGAGCAGGCGGTAGAGCTACAAAATGAACAGGTTTTAGAGCAACTTGATAAGAATGAGAGAATCGAGCTTCAAAAGATTAATTCAGCACTAGAACGAATTGATCGAGGAGTATATGGCCGTTGTGTAACTTGTGGTGATGATATTGATGTGAAAAGATTAAAGGCCATGCCCACAGCTACTCAATGTATTGATTGCGTGGAAATGAAGCATTAAAAAAGGCCGCTTTCGCGGCCCTTGTTAAACACCTATATCGTTTTTACCAAACTGTTCTTCATCATTTGCATTACTTCTAGGATTCTTTAAAGATAGAGGCACCTTTAATAGAGATTGTGCTCGTCCAATTCCTTCATCTATGTATTTCTCTGGAACCTTATGTTCAGGTTTTGCAGTTTCATTAAACAGATGAACGGTTTGAGTAGGAAAGGCAAATCCAACCTCTAGATCCTTAGCAAGTCTTAGGATATCAATCATTAATCTATGCTTCTCGGCCTGTTCTCTTGCGTATTCTGATGTCTCCCAAAATACCATTAATTGGATATCAAGTGAGCTTGCTCCAAAGTTTGTAAAATAAACATTGAAGTTATCTTTTCTAGTCCACTTATTAGACAGGATTAGTTGTCTTATACCCTCACAGAATGCCTCTACCTTTTGAGGTGGAGTATCATACTCAAGACCAAGGGTTGTGTTTAGACGACGAAACCTTCTTTTACCCTTATTATCAATCGCTCTATTCATTAGCTCGCCATTAGAGACTGAGATTATAGAGTCGTAGAAAGTTCTAATTCTTGTGGATCTAAATCCAACTTCAACTACAGTGCCTTCGATGTCTCCGGTTGTAATAACGTCACCAATATCAAAGGGACGATCAAGCACAAGCATAATTGATCCAAAGAAGTTTGCTAGTGTGTCTTTTGCAGCGAAAGCAAAAGCTAGACCACCAATACCAAGACCTGCAAGAATTCCTGTTACATCTATAGTAAGAGAAGCGGCTATCAGTAAGATACCAAAGATATAGACTAAGATGAAACAGGTCTTAGTCGCTAGCGGGATCATTATGTCGTCAAATTTACTACGAGTTAATTGTGCTTTCTCATGAAAGTAAAATGACAAGATCTCAACTATTCTGTGTCCCAACCATACTGCAGCTATGGCACTTAAAACGTAGATAGTTCTTTTTATAAATGCCAACTCACCAGGTGCTAGATCAAGCCAATAGAGATTAATAAAAACGAGATATAGTAAAACAATCTTTCCGGCCGGAATAGTAGCCTTCTTTATAACTTCGTTGTGGGCCTCTTTAAAAACGAGGATGTTTCTGTTTATGATTGCAGTACTCATTAAACTTAATATTTTCTCGACAATATAGGCAGCGCCTAAAAGTAGAAAAAGTCCAATCCATTGCCACAGCTCTAAGAACACAACTTGTTTTTGTGACCAAACTGGCAGGTCTGCCCTAAGCCTTTCCCGCCAAGTGTTTAGCTTCACCACACCTTTAACTATCTTATTGTCTTTTAAAAGCTTCTGATAAACAGGGATGGAATTAATTGTTTCTTTTGAAAACAGCCACTTGTCATCTATCTTTTTAAGGCTAATTTCAGCATAAGACTCACCAACAATTTGTTTGTCATACACCCATATATTGGATTTTGGACTGGTTGGAATCTTTTCGTATTGAATCTTTTCCATTCGGTCAAAGATATTGATTAACGCTTCACTTATCTTGATGGAAGCTTCTGCTTTTGCAGCTGGGTCAATATTTGATAAATCAAGTGTTGAGGCGGCCCTTGCGTAGGCAGTTTTAATATTTTGCTTGTTCTTTACTTGCACCATCGACTTTAGAAATGTTCTAAAAGTTTCACGTGGATTACTTAGATCCGGAGCGGAAAAAGCACTGCAGCTAATAATAAGTAAACTAATAAACGTTTTCATGAATTCCTCTTAAAATTTGTTTTAAATAGTCTATAAGGGTCTAAAATCTTTGTCGAGAAAAGAGAGCAATATGGTGAATACACCCATTTTTTAGATTGAGTAAACCTTGACGGTAGAGAATTTGCACCCATCTTATAAGGGACAGACAAGGAGCTAAATTATGAATAAGTTTGATCAAGTTGTTGCCGGAGCATTGGATATTGCACAATCCAAGGCCATAGAGAATAAAAATACCGAATTGGCCCCAGCACATCTTTTATATGGGCTTATTGCCAATCCATCGAGCTTTACATCCAAGGCATATAAAGCTGACCTTGCGAAGGTTGAGGCCTTGCTTGAGCATATACCTAAAACAACTAGTGACTTAAATCCCGAAAATATTCGTCCATCTGGAGCATTGTCTGGTTGGCTGACACAGGCCAGCGGTAATGCTGCTAAATCGGGTAGACAAGAAATGGGAGAGCGAGACCTTTTAAAGTTTCTACC
>JAGSHJ010000107.1 GCA_023954595.1 Bacteriovoracaceae bacterium
AGTTCATGGGCAGATCTTGGTAATAGCAATTAATAAGAGAGTAATCTGTTTCGGAAACAAATCCATAGGTGCAGTAAAATTCTTCTTCTGAATTTCCATGACTGAAGTATATCTTGGTTTGAGCTTCTCTATATCCACCTTCAAATTCAAGCTTCTCAGGGATAAAGGCCTGTCCTAGCTCAGGGAAAGTATATGTTGAAGGGGAAGATTCAAAGTTGGAGAGTTCGATTATATTAGTTGTTGCAGCTGGGGTTCTAACCACCTCTTGATCATTTTGACCTACTTTTTTTCCACATGCACTAAGTAGGGCACAAAGAATAAAAGCAGAGGCAAGTCTAGGTAGTAGGCTTTTTACGTATAAATTCATAGGTCTTCCATTTTTTGTTTCTGGATGACCTATCGGCAGGGTGGGATATTGTTTGAATTTTTATGACGCGTTAGCCTGAACTTTCCATTTTTTGAATATGTCGATCAATAACGTCGGCCTTGCTCTCTTCTTGTATATGAAAACCAAAGCAATTTACTATGTCTTCTGCGGTAATGATGCCTAATAATCTCTTGTCATTAATTCTTGAAGTAACCAAAAGCCTTGAGACCTTATGGGTATTTAATAAGTGGAAAGCAACCATTAGTGATTGGTCTGGATAAATTACGATCAATTCTTTTGTACACACATCGGATAGAAGACATTGTCCTTTGTATTCCACACATGCTTGGCCTATTTGATTTGTTGAAAGGACTCCAAATAGGTCTCTGCCTTTCATTACTGGATAGCCACTTATTTCAGAATGATTCACCTGGGCCATGGCCTCTTTGACAGTCATAGTTGCATCTAGAGTCTTAATGTCTTTGATCATTGCTTCTTCCACTGTCATCTTTTCTAGTGTCTCGAAGTCGTCCTTATTAGGAAGATGAACTCCATCCTGTTCGGAGATCTGCTCATAAACGGAGCCTTTCATTAATCTTTTAGAGAGGATGAAGGCCGTGATGTTTGCGATCATTAAAGGGAGAATAATTTTATAGTCTTGAGTGAGTTCAAAAATAATCAAAATAGAGGTGAAGGGTGCCCTGATGACGGCCGCGAAAAATGCACCCATTCCAACTAAGGCAAATGCTCCTGCTGGGTTAACGCCTGGGTAGACAAACTGAGCGAGAAGGCCTGTGAGAGATCCAATCATTGCACCAAGAAAAAGAGTTGGCATAAATAGACCGCCGCTAATTCCGGCACTATAGCAAATTGAACTAAAGAGAAACTTCACCAGAAATAGCTTTGCGATAAAGTCCCATTCTGTGAACTTACTCAATAAGGCATCATGAATGAGGTGATGGCCTGAGCCCAATGTATATGGAAAGAACCATGCACACATATAAGTTAATAGAAAAGCGCACATTATAATGGAGAGTTTGTGGCCTTTAAAAAAGCTCAGTGAGCTCTTTCTTAAATAAAGCATAAACTTCACCCAAGTTGGGCCTAAGCTTCCTGCAAGTAGGCCTAGTGCCAAGTAGAACAGTAACTCATTTGGATCTTCAAAAATATATTTAACACCCGAGAACATTGTCTCACCACCGTAGAATATCTTGGCAGTAACAGCTGCGGCAACAGATGAGATGACTATAGGCCCCAAGGACTTGGCATTGAGGTTACCTATAACCTCTTCTAGGGTGAAGGTTACAGCTGCGATAGGGGTGTTAAATGCGGCTGCAATTCCACCAGCACTACCGACGGCCACAAGAGACCTAACGGAGGTTTTACTTAAGCGAAAAAGCCTTCCAACGCTTGAACCAAATCCTGAAGTTACTGCAACGGTAGGTCCTTCTCGACCTAATGAAACTCCAGAGGATAGAGCTAGAATTGATGCAGTGAGCTTAGATATCCAATCTTTTAATGTAATTTTTCCGTGATGGGCCACAAGGGCAATTTTCGTCTGGGGTATTCCTGAGCCCGAGGAATCTGGGGAGATTCTTGTCGTAATGAAGCCAGAGATAAATATAAGCACACCACCGGCCAAGAAAGAGGCCAAAGTTGGGCGCTCCATTGTGTGGAAGTATGAGCTTAGAAATTCTATTGCTTCGAAAATAAAAATGGCGATTAGGGCAGAGCCTATTCCAACAATTAGCGTTAACCCATAGAACAAGGTGTCCGGGTCGATATTTATACGATGAACTTTTCTTAGAAGCTTAATTTGCCAATTATTTGATGATTTCATGCAAGTGCTTTTAATTGTTGAAGATTTAGTCCCTTCTTAATAATGAGCTTAGTTCTTTTTAGAAAAATTAGTAGTAGTGGCAATTTTTTTCTTTAAGTCGCCCTTGACACTGGTTTTATCGGTATTAAATTGTGTTTGAGCTTTTTATATGAGTAATTAACTAAGCAAACATAAAACCGTTTTAAACAGGAGATAACAATGACTGTAAAACCATTAAATGACAGAGTTTTAGTAAAAAGAGTTGAAGAAGAGACCAAAACAGCTGGTGGGATTATCATCCCTGACAATTCTAAGGAAAAGCCTGCTCAAGGTGAGGTTGTTTCTGTAGGTACTGGTTATGTTAACCAAGATGGCAGCCGCAGAGCGTTGGAAGTAAAAGAGGGCGATAGAGTTCTTTTTGGAAAGTATTCTGGATCAGAAGTAAAAGTTGAAGGAAACGATTACTTGATCATGAAAGAAGAAGAGATTCTTGGGATTCTTCAATAATTAATTAAGATTAAAAAAAACATAATTTAAGGAGACAAACATGTCAGCTAAAGAATTAAAGTACAGTGAAAGTGCCAGAGGTCTAATCCTTTCTGGAGTTAACGCTCTTGCAGACGCAGTTAAAGTTACTCTAGGACCAAAAGGTAGAAACGTTGTAATCCAAAAATCTTTTGGTGCTCCACAAATCACTAAAGACGGTGTTTCTGTAGCAAAAGAAATCGAGTTGGAAAACGCATTTGAAAACATGGGTGCTCAACTTGTTAAAGAAGTTGCTCAAAAAACAAATGAAGATGCTGGTGACGGTACAACTACAGCAACTGTACTTGCACAAGCGATCTATAGAGAAGGTGCAAAACTAGTAGCAGCAGGCCATAACCCAATGGACCTAAAAAGAGGAATCGATCTTGCGACTGCAAAAGTTATTGAATACCTAAAAGAGAACTCTAAAGATATCAAAACAAACGAAGAAATTGCTCAAGTTGGTTCAATCTCTGCAAACAATGACAATGAAATTGGCAAGATGATTGCTGATGCAATGGATAAAGTTGGCAAAGAAGGCGTAATCACAATTGAAGAGTCAAAGACTGCAGACACTTACAGCGAAGTTGTTGAAGGTATGCAATTTGATAGAGGTTACTTGTCTCCATACTTTGTAACAAACACTGAGAAAATGCAGGCGGAATTTGATAGCCCAAATATTCTTATCACTGACAAGAAGATCTCTGGAATGAAAGAACTTCTTCCACTTCTTGAGAAGTCTGTTCAAACTAATAAGCCACTTCTAATCATTGCTGAAGACATTGAAGGTGAAGCTCTTACTACATTGGTAGTTAACAAACTAAGAGGCACTCTAAACGTTGCTGCTGTTAAAGCTCCAGGCTTTGGCGACAGAAGAAAAGAGATGCTAAAAGATATCGCTTGTTTAACTGGTGGTCAGGTAATTTCTGAAGAGCTTGGAATGAGTCTTGAAACTGCTGACATTTCAGTTCTTGGTTCAGCTAAGAAAATCACTATTGATAAAGAAAACACAACTATCGTTGATGGTGCTGGTGATCAAAAAGCTGTTGATGACAGAGTTAAAGCACTTAAGTCACAAATCGAAGAAACTTCTTCTGACTACGACAAAGAGAAACTACAAGAAAGACTTGCAAAACTTGCAGGTGGTGTAGCTGTTCTTTATGTTGGAGCTCCAACTGAAGCAGAAATGAAAGAGAAGAAAGATAGAGTAGAAGATGCTCTTAACGCTACTCGTGCAGCTGTTGAAGAAGGTGTTATCGTTGGTGGTGGTGCAGCACTTACTCACGCAACTAAAGCATTGGAAAACTTCAAAACTAACAATGAAGAGCAAGACTTTGGTGTTAGAATTGTAAAAAGAGCAATTGAAGAGCCACTTAGACAAATCTCTTCAAACTGCGGAAAAGAAGCTTCTGTTGTTGTAAACGAAGTTAGAAATCATAAAGATTTTACTTTTGGCTATAACGCTCGTGATGACAAATTCGAAGACCTTGTTAAGGTTGGTATCATCGACCCAACTAAAGTAACTAGAAGCGCTCTAATGAATGCTGCTTCAGTTTCTGGATTGATGCTTACTACTGAGACTATGGTTGCTGATCTGCCTAAGAAAGATGACGGTGGTGCTGGAATGCCTGCTGGCGGAATGGGCGGCATGGGCGGCATGGGCGGAATGCCAGGAATGATGTAATTAATTAAATTACTTTGCCTCTATAATGGGGGACCTTTTTGGTCCCCCTTTTTTTTGCCCGAGTGTTGCGCTTGGAGTCATTTTGCTCGGCGCACTTTTGACTCCAGTGCCTATCTAGGCCTTGTCTAAGTGTTGGAAAAGTTATATTTTACTTCTCCCAAGTCTTGGCGCGAACTGTGCAAACATAAATGCTGTCCAAGGGAAGGGCATTTAGGTCCATGGACGGACCATCATCTTTTTGTTCATTTACGGAAATATTTTCCCTAAATTACTTAAAAATCCATCCGTTGTTGTATTGATGTGCTGAAGTGCCGATAGGCACTGTATGAGCTCAATAAAAGACGAATGGATTTTTTATTTAAAACTCTCTCCAAAGCTTCCGGAGAACTTCTTATTCTTGGATGAGAACTTTAAGCAGTTTGGCTTCAATCTCATCCCTGTGAGTTTTCCAAACCTATTAGAGTTGATTAAAACAGATGAGACCTTTCATGTGGTGACGATCATATCCTCTCAAAAAGAGGCAGGTTACTATATGAAGCATGTGTCAAAGCACATTAAAAACCTTCTTCGCTTTAGAAAGATCAATTTCTTCACAGCATCAAGCTTCGATTTTATAAATGAAAGCTCAAAACTCACTTTTAGAGATAACTACGAGTTTCATAAGTTGCCAATTCAAAGCTCTGTTTTGTGTGACAATATCATTACTACGGTTTTGGATAAGGCCGTGGAGAACACTAAATGGCCAGGTGGTAAAAGGCCTAAGATGAGTATTGCCGGATAATTTATGAAAAGTACGCAGCCTGAAATAAATCAAAGATATATGCTTTTGTTCAAAATCGATGCAAAAAATCTGTATAACAGAATAAGCAATCGCCAAAATGAATACATTGAAATCTTCTCATTAAAGAGATCTAGATCCGTATTTAAAGATATTTTTGAAAACAGGTACGCTAAAGCAAGTGCTTTTGATCTGTCTCACTGCCCAGCTGAAGTAATGGAGGCCTTGGATCAATTCTACACAAGGGCCGATGAACTCTACTGGTATCTTAAGTATACTCAAGACATGCCAAACACCATTGAAGATGAAGTCTCTAGAAAAGTCGCAAGACTTGGAAAACTCTATGAGCAACTCTGTCTTTATGTGGATGCTGAGCTCTCTGGAGTAGAGCTAGATCAAGACCCAGACTTCAAAGACATCCCAAGTGATGATATTCATTATGATTCCTTTGTAACAGAGGGTGAGAAGGATGAAGAACAGGCCGAGTCCGACTTTATCCAGCCTGAGCATTTTCCTGACCCGGATGAGCTTAGTAATGAGGATGATAAGCCTGATTTCGAATAGATAAAGGCTGTAAAATCTTCATTAAATAGGGTGAGAGCTTAATTTCTTGGGAAAAGAGAGTTAAGTTTAGGCCTATGAAAACTCCAGTATTAATTCTGCTAGTATTCTCAAGTCTTGTTCATAGCAAGGGGCACTTCTCTGCGAGAAGATTAAGTCAACTCTCAGGGGATAAGGCGATAGTCCATACATCAAAGTCAGCATGGGATCAGGCCTATGCAAGACCATCATTTATATTTGGAAAAGCTCCTGCAAAATTTTTGGCTGAAAACTTTGACTACCTTCCACCAAACGCAAAAGTTTTGGACATGGGAATGGGAGAGGGAAGAAATGCGGTTTTCCTCGCTCAAAAAGGTCATCGTGTCACAGGCATTGATATCTCAAGTGTGGCAATTAAGAAATCCCACATGCTTGCCAAAGAATTTGGCGTTAAGATCAAAGGGGTTGTGGCCTCTTTAGAGAAATACAAAATACCTAAGAATTCGTTCGATGCAATTATTTGTTTCTACTACGTGGATAAAAAGCTCCTATCAAAAATGGAGCAATGGCTAAAGCCTGGTGGGGTTATTATTTTTGAGGCCTTCACTGAAAAACAAAAACATGTTGAAAAGCATCAGAAGTATTCCGACGATCAATACCTGAAGCCTAAGGAATTATTAGGCCTGTTTGATGGGATGAATGTCCTGAAATACGAAGAACCTCTGCATGAGAAATCTTACCGTGCGAGTGTAATTTTGAGAAAACCTGAACAAATCTGAGGTTCACTGTGAGTAAATTCATTTCTACAAAGCGCTTTATTGGATACCCATGTACACACAGACAGTGGAAGGCCGAATCACATTGCAAGTTTGTTCACGGCTATAGCCGAGAGTTTTACTTTGAGTTTGAATGCTCTGAAATGACTCAGGAGATGTGGGTTATGGACTTTGGTGGACTAAAAGAGGTTAAGGCCTTTTTAGATGAAACTTTCGACCACACGTTTCTTGTGGCCCAGGATGATCCATACCTGGAAGAGTTTAGAAAGATGGACGAGCAAGGCATCATCCAAATGAGAATTCTTCCCAATGCTGGAATGGAAGGAAGTGCTCTTTATGTCTATGAAAGGGTGCAAGAGATCGTTTCTAAGAAAACAAATAACCGAGTAAAAGTGATTAAAGTAGAAGTTCGTGAGAACGAGAAAAACTCGGCCATGTATATACCAAATTAGTCAACCGACAATTTAGTTCCGTCTTCAAAAAATTTGGAAAGCGATATAAAGATTGGCATAATATTTCTATATGCTTAGGACTATCGCACTATTTATTCTTCTGACTTTATCTACCGGTTATTCAGCTACTACAGCTGATGCATCATCTGCAATGTTCTCAGGTAGGGTTTCTCTTATAAATAAAGACGCGAAGTTGATGAGAGTTAAAATCGACTTCGCTAATGCTCGCTATCTTAAGTCTCGCGATAGGGTCGAGTTTTGGAATGAAACTTATCCTGAAAAGAAGTGTCTATCCTATGTCGAGGGACGCTCTAGTGAGTATCTTCTTGTTAAAATTCCTCAATACACAAACTGCGTAAGTAACGTTCACTTGACGGTAGGCACTTATTTGAGACTGTATTCTCAAGACCTTGAGAGTAGTTTAAAGGTGGGGGCAGACCTGGTGGATATTCTACTTAAAAAACGGCTTGCTTTGAGGGCGAGATTGCTTCGCCATCAAAAAGCGTTGGATGGTTTTGTGGAGAAGGTTGATGCGTTAAATAAACGCTATGAAGTTCTAAGGCAAAAACTTGAGATTGAGTGGCAACAAGAACTTGCTGCATTGGAAGAGGATAAAACAGAAAACTATATGAGTTATAAACACTCCCAGGCAAGACTCAACGAATTGGAGCATAAGCTTCAAAAGTATCGAATTGAAGATCAAAACCTGGTGGAAGATAGATGGTCTCTAGACCCAAAACTTTACTTTAAGAAATAGGAAAAAATATGAAGTACTTATCGCTGGCCTTGATTGGCCTTTTTGTATTTGGCTGTCAGCCACGACCTAAAAGAAATATCGCCTTTTATACTAATATTTTAGGCGAGCCTACAACGCTACACCCACTCAAGGGAGCAAGTGATGGCTACACTGGAAGTGTAACAAGCTACATTATTGAGTCTTTGTTAACTAAAGATATTGATACCTATGAATGGAAGCCTTCTTTGGCAACCGAGTGGGAGATCAGTGAGGATAAAAAGACATTCACTTTTAAACTTAGAAAAAATGTTAAATGGCATGATGGAAAACCATTTACTGCAGAGGATGTTAAATGGTCATTTGATGCAATCTTTGACGATAAATATAAAGCTGTATCTTTAAGACCATACTATGAAGGCATCGAGAAAGTTGAAGTTCTAGATTCACATACCGTTCGATTTGTTGCCAAAACAAATTACTACAAAAACTTTGATATTGCTGCAGGACTTGAAATTCTACCAAAGCACTTTTATGAGCAAGATAAAGGCAAGGCCTTCTTTAATAAGAATGTGATTGGTACAGGGCCTTACAAGTTAGAGCTATATAAAAGAGGAAGTAGAGTTGTTTTGTTAAAAAATGAACAATGGTGGGGCTTTGAACTAGAAGACCAAAAAGAGTGGAACTTTCCAAAAATTGTAGTGCGCTTTGTAGGAGATCAAACCGTTGCCCTGGAGATGTTAAAAAAGGGAAGCTTGGACTTTCTAGGACTTAGGCCAGAGGCATATGTAAAAAAAGCTGTCGGCCCTAAATGGGGTAAAGAGGTTCATAAGGTCAGAACTTATAATAAGAGCCCTAAGGGATATAACTTTATCGGCTGGAACTTAAAGCATGACATTTTAAAAGATAAAAAAGTAAGACAAGCACTCTATCATCTCGTAAATAGAAAACTCATGATCGATAAATTTGAGTTTGGATACTCTGTTCCTGCGGCAGGGCCTATTTATCCTGATAGCCCTTACCACGATAAAAGCATAAAGCCTGTAGAGTATGACCCTAAAAAAGCATTGAAGATTCTAAGAGAGGCCGGGTGGAGAGACACTGATGGCGATAATGTTTTGGACAAGGTCATTAATGGACGTAAAAGAAATCTATCGATTACAATCTTGGAGCCATACGAAGGCTTCATGAAGTATCTCACAGTATTTAAAGAAGATGCTAAGAAAGCC
>JAGSHJ010000161.1 GCA_023954595.1 Bacteriovoracaceae bacterium
AAAATCGGTCCAAATAAGCGATTTGAGCTTGATGTAATTAAAGAAGTATTTTCAATTGTAGGCGTTACCCCCAAATTTCATTATTTCCAGATGAAGGATCTTTTCTCTAGTCTTGCTAGTGGTAAAGTTGAAATTGCTATGACGCTTAAGAGTTCTATGGGAGGAGGCATCTATTATAGCGACACGTATATACACTACCAAAATGTTGCTGCGACATTGGCCGACAAGAAAATCGACATAGAGCGGATTGCCGCTTTAGCAAACCACTCTGTTGGTGCCTTTCAAAATGCTCACAAGTTTCTAGGACGAGAGTATGGCCAAGCGGTTCGAAATCATATGAAATACAAAGAATACAAAGAACAGGACCGGCAGGTCACAGATCTATTTAGAGGTGAGATCGATGTCTTTATAGGAGATATAAATATCTTCAATTACTACAAAAAGATGGTAGCACAAAAAATTGATGTAGGAGCTGAAGTAGAGATTTCTGAAATCTTCCCCAAAACGAATTACCAAGTAGGTTTTAGAAATAAAAACCTACGTGACAAGTTTAATACTGCTCTTGATTTTATAAAGAGTAATGGAACGTATAAAAGAAAGAGAGATCAATACTCAAAGGTATTAAAGGGAAATCCTAAAAGCTCTAATTAGTTTAGAGCTTAAAATAGACTCCGATTCCATCCAGTAGCATTTGCACCGCGACCATTACTAGAACCATACCCATTAACCTTTCAAGAGCCACAAGGCCTCTATCACCTAAAAGAGCTTGAATCTTTTTGGAGAATAAAAGTATCAATGCACTTGCAAGCCATGCCGCAATTAAAGCGATGCTCCAGTCTAACATCCTATTTGGGTCTTCGTTGGTAAGAAGCAATAGTGCTGCAAGAATTGATGGACCTGCAATCATTGGTATGGCAATAGGTACTAAGAATGGCTCGTCCTGTCTGAATTCTTCAGAGTGAGATACAGGAAAGATCATCTTAATAGCAATTAAAAATAATATGATTCCGCCTGCGATTCCCACAGACTCCTGTCTAAGATTTAGGAACGTTAAAATACTCTCTCCTGCAAAAAGAAAAAGAAGCATAATTATGATTGATAAAATAAGCTCCCTTATCACTACCTTTGTTTTTCTCTCTTCAGGAACCTTTTTTAATGCGGAAATTAAAAGAGGTAAATTGCCCAATGGGTCCATAATCAAAAATAGGGTGACGGCAGCTGTAAAAGTATCCATTTGAATAATCCTTAACATTAAATAATTTCGACCCAGTGTAACCTTGTTTTCGGTCGTGTATACATATTTTTTAAACAATAATCTTGAGCTAAATCATTGGTGTAGCAATAGTTTGGAAAGTTGCACGTTCTTTTTTTTTGGATTTTTTTTCTTGATGGAGGTCAAATTGCCATGGGGTATATTTAAAAAACTCAATACCAATATTTTCAGCAAGGAGTAAGCTTTGAAAATAACCGTTATGCTTTTAAGTGTATTTATCGCGACTGCATCTTTTGGCAAGGACTTAAAAATTGCCGTAGGGCTATCCCTTCCACCTTATGTTATCAAGAATCAGGATAAAGGGATGGAGCTTGATATTGTACGTAATATCCTCAAAGAGAAGGGCCACAACCCGCAATTTGTCTTTGTACCTTTTGGGGAAGTGTACAAAAAGCTAGTTGCTGGTGAGGTAGATGCAGCCTTGACACTTCAAAGCCAACTTGGTGGATCAGTTCACTATAGTGATGATTATATCCAATATCAAAATGTAGCAGTTACTCTGGAGAACAAGGGAATAAAGATCTCTTCATTGGCCGATCTATCAAAGGCGTCCATCGGGTCCTTCCAAAATGCTAAAATCTATTTAGGTGCGGAATTTAAAAAGGTTGTAGAAGCTAATGAAAATTATAGAGAGTTTCCAGTTCAGGTTAGACAGGTAAGGGCACTATTTACTCAGGGTATAGATGTGTTCGTAGGGGATTTAAATATCTTTAAGTACTATCGGAAAAATGCTGGTAGAGCATCAAACACAAAACAAGCTGTTAGCGTCCATGAAATATTTCCTAGAACAAATTATCAAATGGGATTCAAGGATAAAAGTATAAGAGACGCTTTCAATGCAGGGCTTAAAGAGATGAAGGCATCTGGTGCGTATCAGGCCAAAATTAACGAGTATACTAAGTAAGTAAATAATATGCGTGCCTTGAATTTAGGCACGCTTTTATTAGATCATTCTCCAAGTTTTTTCGATTTCTCCATATTTTTAATTATCATATCCACATCCTTACTGAACTGTGCCTCATCTATATCAAGTCCATTTAATACTGTGCTCCAGTGGCGAGTTGCTGCTGCCATAGCGACAGCTTCTTTTACTTCCTGGTCACTTGCTCCTAGTGACTTTGCAATTTTAGTGTGCATTTCAATGCAGTAGGTACATGGAATCTGGGCCGCTACCGCCAATCCAATTAGTTCCTTGGACTTTGCATCTAGAGCTGTGTTGTTATTCATTTCCATTGATTTCATTTGTGCCCATGCACCATCTATACTTGCACTTGGATATTGCTCCAAGAACTTTGGCACAAACCCAAAAGTCTTTTCTATGTCCTTGTATGTTTGCTGTGATGTATCTTTTGCTTTTTGTTGCTGTTGTTGCTGCTCGGTAGTGTCCTGCTTTATTTCATCTGCATGCGCAGTCATGCTAATAGATAATGTTAGTAAACCAATTAAAACAGTTCTAAAATAATTATTCATAAGTTCTCCTTTGTGGGCTCAGATATGCATGGGCAATGCCAAATTAATGCTTTTTATGAACCCATCCGATAAATAATTTGAAGTTATTAAATAAAGGAAGCGCATGAAAAAGCTTGTAACGTCTATCGTTGTGTCATTATTTATAGTTCCAGCAGCAATTGGTGCTGAATGTAGCGAGAAGATACAGATGGAGCGCAATTTATTAGCGACCCAGATATTTGAAAGACAAAACTATGCAGAGGGCTACCTTATGGCCTTAAGCGGTTTTTCTGAGCCTGTTGCATTTGAGGATGCCGCAAACTTTCAAAGGGACAAAGTTGCTGGCAGGTTGAACGATTTGGAGCTTCAACTAAAGATGATTGACGCTAAGTATGAATGTCAAAAAGAGCTTCCTCTAGAGAAAAATGAATTCGTCGGTTACAGAGCATGTCTAGGTGATAAGACTGAAGCGTATAAAGAATTAGGACACCTTCAACTAGCGCAGGCTGCAAAAGCTTCGTTTAATGAGGGTTATGAAGATGCTGTAAGTATTCTGAAAACTAAGCTTGGAAGCAAGAGTGCATCACTAGATAAAATGCTGGAAAAACGTAGACAGGAAAACATGAAAGAAGAAATTAACAATGCCCATAAGATCAAAAGAGTCGTTGCTCGTGCTTGTGGTGGTTCATTAGAAGACAGTGATCGCTCAATTGAGGATCAGCAATACAAGAAGTCTTCAGATTCAATTAGTGGTCGTGCTGCAGAATCTAACTAACAATAAGATTAGGCCTAGTGGGTAATATTGCTCGAGGCCTAATGACATCTCATCTTTTTTTTAGATTGTAAGGAAAACCTTAATACTTCTAAAAACATTCATTACCTGTACAAACAAATTTAAAGTGAACTCTAAGAACCACACTATCGGAAGTGGTATGATCAGTTTAAGCTTTTTAGATGAAGCTAGACTTGGAGAGAATTAACTTTTTAAACTGCGAGGCCGAACAGATCCATATGTCGGGTAGGGTCCAAGACTTTGGTTTCCTTTTCGGTCTGAACCAAGATAACTTTCTTGTCGAATTTGTAAGTGAGAATGAGAAAAAATTAATTAAAAAATCCTGTTTAGGCACAAGCTTTTTTGATCTATTCCAACTTAGTGATCTAGAATGTGACTATATAAAAAATGCGTTTAATGATTGTGAACTACACTCATTGAGACTTCCCTACATTTTAGAACTGAAGACATCCGTTCTAAATAAAGAATATAATAAAACTCTTTTTTCATGTGTCTTCTATTCTAGCTCCGGATATTTTATTGCTGAACTAGAGCCCAAGTGTGATCGTACTGATGAATTAAAAGTAAAGCATCAGTGTCTTATATCGAATCGTAAAAGCGAAAATGACTTTAAAGATTGCGTGAGCTTTGAGCGACTGTGTAATCAACTGTTGAGAGGTATTAAGGCCCTGACAGGTTATGAGCGCACATTTATTTACAAGTTTAGGCCAGATAATTCGGGAGTGGTGGTTGCCGAGGTTAAAGAGGCAAACCTTGAAAGCTATCATAGTGTGTATTTTCCGGAGAAAGACATCCCTTCACAGGCCAGAGAGCTTTATAAAACAAACCTTGTAAGAATGATATCCGACATCGACAGAGAACCTATGCTTTTAAAATACAAGCATAGTGAGAAGTGCATTGATCTTTCACAGTCTCTTATAAGAGATCTTTCACCTATTCATAAGAAATACCTTGATAATATGGGTGTGAAGGCATCCATGTCCATCTCATTATTGGTAGATGGACAGCTATGGGGTTTGATAAATTGTCATCATACAAATTCTCATTATATTCATCAGGAAGTACGCCTTGAGTGTGTCGTTTTAGCTGAGAGCTTTTGTTGGCAGATCAAAAGATTTGAACAGAGACAATCTGAATTGAAGAAGCACAGAATCAATATGTTTTTAGAAAAACTTGAAAAACAGGCACAGAATATGGCGAGTCCAGGCGCTGCCTTGCAGAGCCTTAGTGAGGAAGCTTTTGAGTTGATGGGTGCCAGTGGATTTTCCTATCGTTCACAATTAGATGCAATAAATCTGGGGGAGATGCCTTCTGAGCGGGAGCTTTTTAATCTAGGCCAGCAGGCCGCAAATTCGGCATCAGGGCAAATTGTTTCTCAAATAAACTCAGAGCAAGGTGAGCAGAATATGCTGTTTGGCTGTCTGGTCTCTACTTGCGCTAATGATCAAAAGTTTATGACTGGGTGGTTTAGAACTGGAGGCGTTGTCACTCAAAAGTGGATAGGTGAGCCTAGGGAAGAAAGACCACTAGGAGATAAAAAACACAGACTAAAACCTAGAAGTGAATTTGTTGTGGTTGAGAAGGAGGTCTGTGATCAATTAGCCCCTTGGAGTGAGTTGGAGATCTATTTGGCGGAAAAAATCCACTCCATATTTTTAAGGTCTATAGTTAAAGAGCAAGAGAAAGTAAAAAGGACGATTTCTTATCTTCGGGCAATTAACAACTCTAAAGATGAATTTCTTATAACACTAGCTCATGAATTAAAGAATCCAATCAGTGCCTTAAGTGCTGCTGTAGAGGTTTTAAGTGATGGTGACGTCTCTAACCCTGCCTTCGGTGTTATGGAGCGAGGTGTTCAGCAGATTTCAGCTCTTGTGGAAGACCTGCTTGATGTTGGGAAAATCATTCACGGCAAGGTTCAACTTCGAAGCGACACTGTGGAACTCAATAGTGTAGTAGAAAATGCCGTGGAACTGATAATGTCTGAAGTGAGAAGCCGCAGTCATAAGTTGAAATGTTCTAGATCTGAAAATCCTATTTATGTCTCTGGAGACTTTACAAGGCTAACACAGATATTTGTTAACCTTTTGAATAATGCCGCGAAGTATACTCCCGATGGTGGACATATAGATGTCGAAGTTCAGGAACATCAAGATAAAGCTGAGGTTAGAGTTAAAGATGACGGGATTGGGATTTCTTCAAAAGACTTAGAAGGTATTTTTAAAATTTTCTCGCAGGTAAAAAATCAGGAGAGTGAAGGTCTAGGTTTAGGGCTTGCTTTGGTTGAAAAACTTGTGCACTTACATGGTGGGGAGATTGGTGTGAAAAGTGAGGGTGAGGGCCATGGCAGCGAATTCTATGTCTGCCTGCCAAAGTTAAAAAATAAAAATAAAAAAGGCCCCTAGAAAGAGGCCTTCAGTTTATCTTACACAAATATATTTATAGCTACTTGTTCTTCCCATCGAGCTTACATCTCTTACCGGGTTTCTTTGATACTCTGGTACAAAGACATAATCCCCACTCATGGCCCAAAGAACACCTCGGCCACCTAGGCTTACGCCACCGGAGTAAGTTCCATAAGCATTAAGCATTTTGTATTCATATTCTGTTGGAAGTCTTGCGTCCATACTCTCACATGACATTTGTGCTTCTCTTAAAAATCTTGCTGTGTCGATACTTCCATTTAGGCCACCCAGTAATTGAAGCGTCTTACGTGGAAGCTTGATTTTTGAAGGAAACTTTGTTCTTTGATAATCATCAAATACTTGTGTTGCGATATTAGACATCACTTGGTGAGCTCTGCCTTGTGCAATATAGTCTTTTGTATATCCATCTTTATTAATAATCGTAAGCGTTACTACCACCTGTCCATTACAGTTAGGCGACATGCTATAAGTTCCATATGCAAGAAGGTCCACTTTAGCTGCATCACTTCTAGATATGCGTGCCGCCTGACCACCTGATATGGCAGCATTAATTACTTGGTCTACGGGTTGAACATATTTAAACTCAAGCCTTTTTTGTCTTGGGTTTATGCTTCTATAAAATTGATCTAAATAAGACTTAAAAGTGTTCTCTAGAGTGACACCTAGTCCTTTACGAGCGTATTTTAAGTTCTTCTGATACATCTCATTAAATGCTTGAAGTGTTTTTACTGGATCAGTATCACCAGCTAGAAGTAGCTTTTCAGCATGTCCCACCATTTCACCGATATACTCAGATCTGGTTTGTGAGTATGCAGATTCAAATTCACATAAATTTGCACCTACAATGTTAAAAGGAATCCTAGGCCAAAAGTCATAACGATCTTGAAGATCACGGGACTGTGCCAGGGAAGAAACAAGTACTAGGGTGATAAGAATTAGTTTTTTCATAAACTGATTTAATCACTCAATCGTGTCCCACTCAATTAGATCCCCGCATGCATGTAGGTATTATATA
>JAGSHJ010000207.1 GCA_023954595.1 Bacteriovoracaceae bacterium
ATATCGCAGAAGGCAATCAAAATATTGCGGCAGAGATAAAGAGAAATAATGAAGAGATATCAAAAGTAGTTGAACTCATTGGTGAGATTGGTGAAAAAACTAAAATCATTAACGATATTGTTTTTCAAACTAAGCTTCTATCTTTTAACGCTTCCGTTGAGGCTGCTAGGGCCGGTGAGCATGGTAAGGGGTTTGCGGTCGTTGCTGAAGAAGTTGGCAGTCTTGCTGCAATGTCAGGTAAGGCAGCATTAGAAATTACAGATATGCTCGACGGTTCCATTAAGCAAGTCGAAGATATAGTGGATACCGCTAGAGACAAAGTAGAAGTTTTAATGGCCAAGAGCCAGAAAAATGTTGAACAAGGTACAAGAACCGCAAACGAGTGTGAGAATGCACTTGATGAAATCTTACAAAATGTGGCCTCTGTAAATGAAATGGTAAGAGAAATCGCTTCCGCTTCAGCAGAACAGTCCTCTGGAGTGGCAGAAGTTACAAAGGCCATGCAGGAGTTGGATCAGACTACCCATCAAAACACAGCTGTGGCCCAAGAGTCTTCCGCTATGGCAAGACAGTTAAAAGATCAGGCAGATGAGTTGAAGCTCGGTGTTAATGAATTGATGAGTATTATCAATGGAGCAAATAATGAAAAAAACCATGCGGTTGAGGCAGTAAGCAGAACAAAAGTTTCTGTTAATAAAGCCAGTGTCATTGCGACAGGACATGGTGTCAGTATTCCAAGTGAAGATGATCCAAGGTTTGAGGATCTATAATAATAAAAAAAGGAATTTGTAATGAAGTTGAAAGCAGCGGTGTGTATGGCCCTAGTTTCATTTATTGGATTTAGTGCCGAGGAAGCTAAAGTTAAAGATCTAAAAGTGGGTACTATGGTAGATCTCTACTATCTCTACGCCTTAGATCGAGGTCAGGAAGGTAGTGCAATCGAAAATAGAGTTTATGATAGAAAGACGAATGATTTCACTATGAATCTGTTTGAACTTAATGTTTCAGGTTCATTTCAAAAAGTTGATTTCTATGCAGATTTAGACTTTGGGGATTTTGCTGATCAAAATAATTCGGAAGCAAATGATGGTGATAATCACAATATTGGTCAGGCATATCTGAGTTATAAACTATCAGACGAGTTAACACTCACTGCTGGAAAGATGTACACTCATGTCGGCTATGAAGTTGCAAAGTCTATAGAGAACTATAATTACTCTCGTTCTTTTGCTTTCACTTTGGCCGGACCATTCTGGCATGAAGGTGTAGCCCTTAATTATGAAAATAAAAATGGGCTAAGTGGCGGACTTTTTATTTATGATGGATGGGATAATTCAAATGAGAACAATTCCGAAAAAACAATTGGTACCCAAGTAGGCTATTCTAACGAGAAGTTTCATTTTTTATTTAATTACATAAATGGATCAGAAGGTGCAGATGAAGGCCTTAAGACGACCGTTTACGAGTTTAATACTCAATACCAATTAAATGATTCAGTAGCAGTAGCTTTTAATGGGGTTGTAGGTACTAGAGAGGAAGAATTAGCACCTCTTTCTGGTAGCTCCAATGTTGATAAGAAATGGAGCTCAGCTGTGGGCTACGTACATTGGAAAGCAAGTGATAAGTGGTCATTCACTCCTAGATTAGAAGTCTATAAAGATGAGTCTGAGGATGCGGGATCTGGACAGTACTTGTTTGGTGCAGACAAAGCTCCAACTCTGAACTCGCTTACTTTTACAGCGACCCACAACCTCAGTGATGAATCTGAAGTAAGGTTTGAATATAGGCAAGATGATTCAAATGAAAAAGTGTGGATTGACGACAAGGGCGATTCAACTGATTCACTTCAAACAATAAGTTTGTCCTGGCTCTTATCGGTATAATTACCGATAGTCAGGGTTTTCAAAATCAAAACGACAACCGGCATCCCACTTGGACCTTTGGTTTCCATGAGCAGGGATGCCTTCTTGAGATTTCAACATTCTTGCTAAATGAATTAGATTCCAAGTCATGAATGTTGTATTTCTATTTGTGAAATCATTCTCAGGTCCACCTGAACCTTCATCAAGATAAGAGGGGCCTGGCCCAATTTCTCCAAGCCATCCAGAGTCAGATTGAGGCGGAATTACATATCCCAGATGTTGTAGTGAGTAGAGTATGTTCATAGCACAATGCTTGGCACCATCTTCGTTTCCTGTAATTAGGCAACCTCCAACTTTTCCATAATAGGCGTACTGTCCTTTATCATTTAGCATCGCTGAATTGCCGTAAAGTCTTTCAATTAAATGATTACAAACAGAGGACTTATCACCTAACCATATTGGTGTTCCAATGATCAAAATGTCAGCACTCTGGACTCTTTTGTAGAGTGTAGGCCATTCGTCTTTTTCCCAGCCGTGTTCTTTCATATCAGACTGAACACCAAGTGCCACATCATGATCAACGAATCTTATTTCGTCGACATCAACATCATTTTTTTCAAAAATTGTTTTTGCGATTTTCCATAACCCTTCTGTGTTGGATTTTTTAGGACTTTTTTTGAGCGTACAATTTATAAATAATGCTTTTAATTTTACTTCAGACATATGACCTCCAGCCTAAATTGAAGGCTACATCCTTGTATTAATTATTCAAATTAGTGAGTTTGCAAGGACTTTACTTTAGGTTCAAAAGATCAAATCTAAGCTTTTTCAAACCTCCTCACTCCAAACTAGAGCAGTAAGGCCGTATCCTGAGTGAAGATCTAAACAAAGAGGTGTTATGAACTGGGATCATTTAGATATTACCAACGCATCAAAGCTTCTTCTAAATAAAGTCGAGCTTTGGATAGAAGCGTTCATTGCTGCATTACCTAATATAGTCGTCGCAGTCATTGTCATTGTTTTATCCTTTCTTATTGGAAAGATCATAAGAAAGCTATCTGCCAAGCTTGTGGGAAAAATTACGCATAATAAAGCAGTCGTGAGGCTATTACAGACTTTAATCTATATCACCGTCGTTACTACAGGAATCTTTGTAGCATTAGGTATTTTAAACCTGGATAAAACTGTTACTTCATTATTAGCTGGGGCCGGGGTCATTGGTCTGGCCCTTGGTTTTGCTTTTCAAGAGATCGCTGCAAACTTTATTGCAGGTGTTCTTCTTGCTTTTAGAAAACCATTTTCGATCGGTGATCTTGTAGAGATTGGTAATTACTATGGAAAGGTCACCAATATTAATATGAGAACAACCACAATCCAAACCCTTCAAGGCCTAGATGCAATTATACCTAATAAGAAAATGTTTACGGAGGCCTTCATCAACTATACTGCAAATGATTCTAGACGTATGGATCTGTCTGTAGGGGTGAGTTATGGTGATGATCTAGATAAAGTGGAAAAGCTCGCCATTGAGAGCTTAGAAAAAATTAAAGAAAGGGATGATACAAAGGATATTGAATTTTACTATAAAGAATTTGGCGGGAGTTCAATTAACTTTGATATAAGAGTTTGGTTAAAGTTTAAGGGTGAAAAAGATTACCTTAAAGTTAGGCATGAAGCTATTAAGCAAATAAAACTAGCATTTGATGCAAATGACGTAGATATTCCATTTCCAATCAGAACGTTGGACTTTGGGATCAAGGGCGGACAGAATTTGGCCGATTCCCTTAAGGGCAGTGAGTAGACCGTTAGTGTCTTGGTTGTGTACTTGGCCTTGGAACACTATTTATTAATGCTTTAAATCTTGGTCTTTGAATGTTTGGTCGCTTTATCTGCTCTTCAATCCAGAACTTTTGGACAACTGTCATTAGTGCTACTAAAACTGGAGTTGCCAAAAATAGGCCAGGGAATCCGTATAGAATAGCCATTATAAATTGAAAGGATATTAAGGCTGCTGGCAAGATCTTTACTTTGTGCTTTTGAATTAAGGGAGTGATGAACATTCCTTCTAATGCCTGAACAACAGTGTAGAGGACTGCAACATAAAGGATCATTCTCCATCCTTGTGCAAAAGCAATAAAAACTGCTGGTACCACAGATAATATCGGTCCTACATTTGGTATGAAGCTTAAAAAACCAGAAATGAAGGCTAGAGGGAACGCAGCTTTAATGCCTAATAATAATAGCCCTACATAAGTAAGAGCAAAGACGGCCAACATACTTAGAAGTTTACCAAGCAGCCAATTTTGTAGATTATCTTCTAGCGATCGAAAAAGTTCTTTATATTTTTCATGTTGATTATGGGGTACAAGTTTTAATAGGATCATTCCATACCGTTTTGAGTCAACCGCAAAATATACACCTAGAAACAGTGCTATACCAAAGGCCGTAATCCCATTTAAAATCACCGTTGCCATTTTTGCCGTCTTAGGTAATACCTTTGGAGCTATAAAAGTCTCAAGCCAATTACCCTCACTTGCTTCAAGTTTTAATTTACCAAACCATTCAAAGCCTTTGAGGTAGGCCATGAATTCATCCATTGCCTCAGGCAGCTGTTGTGAGAAGGCCGTCATCTCCACTGCAATACGTGATGATATTAGCCATGTTACTCCTATAGCACTTAAAATTATGATTGATATGGTGGAAATGAGGAGGAGGTTCTTATTTCCACTGACCTTTTTTTTGATCATTTGGACTAGGCCTAGCAGAATTAATGCCACTAGAATCCCGGCGAAAATGATGAACATCGCCTCCGGTACTACAATGAAAAAGAAGGCCATAAGACCAAGAACTACTAGTCCGAACATGGTTATAAGTTTATTTCGTGAATACCATATGAAAAGCTCAGCGCCACAGACAAGGCCTTGACTTGAACTAATAGAGCTTTTATAGAGCGGGTTAAAGAAAAATAGCTATTTAACCGAAATAACATCATGAAGTTTATACAATCTCTGATCATTTTACTCCTTGTTAGTTGTAGCGAGGTTCCTAAAGTTACAATCATAAAACAATGGCACTTAGCTCCGGGGAAAAAGACACAAAACGTGCAGGGCTCAATGAAATTGCCACAATTTGTAAATCAAAAAGATATCTACGAGTACCTTGAAAAAAAAGGTGGTTCATCCATTACGGTAATTGCAGAAGGTTGCGAAGGAGAAGTGGATACAAGCTTTAACGAGACGTTCAATGGCTGGACGATGGATGAGTTAATAAAGCAGAAAGATCAAATACACTTCAAAGATATCATGGCACCTGTGTGGATGAAGTTAAAGGCGAAGAATCCAAAAAAATATAACGTTGTATGTGGAGACAACCTTCAAGATATTGAAAGAAATAAGCTTGCAATGAGTGACCTTAGAGGGTTTGTTGGGTTCTATGAAAGAATGAAGGCGTCGAGCGCTAAACCTTCAGCATTTAATATGTACGCGAAATCTTTAAGTGAACTTGAAGGAAGAAAAATTGCTAATCCTTTGGAGTTCTCCAGGAAGGCGGCACTTGACTCTTTGAAAGAGAGTAGAGACCTGATTGAAAAGCGTAATCTTTCTTTTTTAAAAATTATAAAAAAGAATATCGATTCTAATCCTTATGTTGTTATAGGTGGAATTCATGCTCAGCATTTGACGGATCTTTTAAAAGAACAAGGTATTGCCTTTGATGTTGTAGAGCCTAAAGGCTACTCTTCAAA
>JAGSHJ010000063.1 GCA_023954595.1 Bacteriovoracaceae bacterium
CCGACTGGAAAGTTCTTGTAACTCATGCTGATGATCCCAAACGAAAACTTCAATACACTCTTGAGATGACCCATAATGGAAACTCTTGGATATGTGTAAATACAGGTGTGACAAACAAACTTGTACATGAAGCTTTGAATAATGAAGTCATCAGCGAGCTTCTAGGTTATGAGAAAATTAAGCCTGAGCAGAAATATAAAGACTCACGAATTGACTTCTTCCTAAGTGAGCACCCCTCTCATGCTGATTGTTTTGTAGAAGTTAAAAACGTAACTCTTATTGATGGAGATAGAGCTCTCTTTCCAGACTCTGTCTCTACTCGTGGACAAAAACACCTTAGAGATTTAATTGAAATAAAAAAACAAGGTCTAAGGGCCTGTATGATGTATGTGATCAATAGAACTGATGCAACATCCTTCTCTGCGGCCCAGCATATTGATCCAACCTATGCAGAGCTTCTTCGTGAGGCATCTGACAACGGAGTTGAAATCTTGGCCTATCAGTGTGAGCTGAGCGAAGAAGAAATTGTGTTGAAGTCTCCAATCAAAGTAGAGCTATGAATATTGTTGAATATATAAAAGAACACTCTGAGCTTGTGGGTGCGGATGAGTTAGTGTTCTTTGCAGGAAGTTTCAATCCATGGCATCCAGGGCATACAAGCTGTGTGGAGCTTCTGCCGCCCAATAAACAGCTAATTGTGGCCCCTGATCATAATCCCTTTAAAGAGTTAGTAGATAAGAAACATTGCGATGTTGAGGCCATTACAGCACAAATTCAGGGAACTGGGCGACAGTCCTTTATATTTGATGGTTTTCTTGACGCTAATGTTAAAAACCCGACCGCAAACTGGATTAAGGCCCTTAAGGAGGCATTTCCGGATAAAGAGTTGTCTCTTCTCATAGGTTTTGACTCCTATGCCTCAATTGATCGTTGGACTAACGCTCAGGAGCTTCTGAGCAACCTCTCTTCATTATATGTGGCCTCTAGAAAAGACGATCCAACACTAAAAGAGCAGCAATTAGAGAGACTTAGGCAAATGTCACCCAAGCTTAGGATTGATTTTCTTGGTACACACCCCCATGAAGAGCTTTCTTCAACCCAGATAAGAAGTGAGCTAAACAGCTAAATTTATTTAGTTTTTTAGCTATGTAAATATTCCACTGCACCTATTAACGCAGAGCGAAAACCTTTAATATCACAACACAATTAAAGGAAATACATGCGAATAACTAAACTTTTCTCTCCAATCCTGTTGTCTCTAACCTTTAGTGCTCAAGCACAGTCTCCAAATCCACGTGCGGATTGGACTGAGTCTGATTATTGGGAGCATACCCAATTAAATTTCAAACAAAGTGTCTATGGCATACTTAACCAAAGAAGCTGTACAAGTAGAGCACAAAATTTTGTGGGATGTGTGGCCACGGTAAATAAGATCGAGAGGATCCAAAACCCAGATAAGAAAACTTTGGTTAAATATGACTTCGCTAATAGAAAGTTTATAAATGAAGACTTGTCTGATCTAACGGCCAAAGAATTTAGAACGCAATACCAACAATATCTAAGAGATCTAAAAGCCGAAATCAACCAAATGGGCAGAGGTTTACGGTTAGTAAACCTGGAAGTTCAAGACAGAGTAAAGAAGCTAGAACAGACTATTATTACAGAAGACAATGACTCAATGTTTGGTGGAAGGCTTATAAATGAGTACTTAAAGGTTGCAGTTGATCCACACACATACCTAGTTCCGAAGCTTCTTATCGAAGACGATTCTCAATCAAGTGAAGTACATAAGGCCTTAGGGATTTTATTTGCTACTGAAGAATTTGATGGTGTTAAAAGATTTTTTGTAAGAGATATGACTCAGGACTCCCCTGCAGTTAAAGCTGGTCTTAAGCTTGGTGATATAATCATTTCTGTAAATGGACTCAGTGAAATCACTGATGCCTACGATCAAATGAAAAACTCCGATGTTGTTGATCTTGAAATCCAAAGAAACGAAGCTCATTTTAATATCGTAGTTGAAAAGGACATCATTACCTATAAAAACGTCAATTCAAAAGTAATCATGCACAATGGTATCAACTACGGTGTCATAAAGTTAAACTCCTTCATGGATCCAAATGGTTGTAAAGCAATCGAAAACAAGGCCCAAGAGATGCTAACGCTATTCATGATCGAAGGCCTAATATTAGATTTAAGAAATAACGGTGGTGGACGAATTGATCAGGCCGTTTGTATCAATCAACTCTTCCTGGAGCCGGGCTCGATAGTGTGGTCTGAAAGACGCCTCGTATGGGGAGAGAAAATCGTGGCCCAACAGACAAGTGATGCTCATAGAAATCAAATTTTTAAGGACCTGCACACTGTAACACTTATTAATGCAAATTCTGCAAGTGCGTCTGAAGCGGTAGCAATGCACTTAAAAGATTATGAAAAAAGCTTTATAATTGGTGAGCGCTCTTACGGTAAAGGCAGTGCGCAAACAGTTAGACAGCTGAAAACTGATAGAAGAATCTTAAAAGGCCAGACTGAAGCTATTTATTATGGGCCTAAGGGAATCACACCTCAAACTCGTGGAGTGACTCCGGACATTGTAGCATACCCGAGAGCTAACAATACAGAAGCAACAGAGGCCACAAGAGAAAGTGACCAGTATGCCTTTCCTATTCCGGTGAAGAATATTAATCCTTCGGACTTTATTACTGAATCAAGGAAAAAAGATATAAATGATGTGAAGAGGTGTTTGAATCAATCATCTTTAAAAGTGCGATACGAGAAACTATCTCCTGTGAAGCAGCTTCTATTTGATAATCAATTGGAGACAGGGCTTGAGGTTCTAGAATGTGCGAACAGTCTAAACATTCCTATAAAGCGGGACCTAAAACTAAACAAGGTCCCACTATTTAGGTATCACATCCAGTCAGTCTGGTAATTAAAGTAAATCTAAAACGTTCTCTGGAGGTCGTCCTACGACGGCCTTCTTGCCTTTGATAACAATAGGTCTTTCCAATATTTTTGGATGAGCGACAATCGCATCGATCACATCCTGGTCATTTTCAAGATCTAGTTCCAGTGCCTTAAATTCTTCTTCTTTTGTTCTAATGATGTCTTTAGGTCGCTTACCCAGAGCAGTAACAGTGGATTTTAAAAACTGTCCATCAATTCCATCCTTAAGATACTCGATAACCTTTGGGCTGATACCCTTAGAATTTAAAAGCTCCATAGTTTGTCTGCTCTTTGAACAACGTGGATTATGTATTATTGTAAATTCCATATAGCTCCCTCTATAGTTTTATTAAAAGTTCAACATCTGAGACCCACTCCAATGCTTCAATTCGCTCAATCATTTTTGATTTAACCTGCCCAGAGTTTAAAGTGGCAGTAGCAGAATCATTTAGAATCAGTTCTAAGTGTATTTTATTTTTTATGTAGTGAATTTGAATTCTCACTAATGAGGCATCTAAATTAAATTCTCTAAGGATGGCCCCAACTACATCTTCAACTTCATCTCTAAGAGGTGTTTTCACTTTGTGGCTTGGATCGATGAAGTACTCGCCTTCGACATGATCATGTTCAATATCAGTGTGGGCCGTAACATCAACTACATCATCAAACTTTCTGACAACTTTCTTTGCGGCCCTTGTGGCAATCTCATGCCCTTCACTCACACTTATTTTTGAGTCAACTTCAACATTCACATCTATCAAAGCGTTGTCACCCACTTTTCTGGTACGCAGATTATGCGCGCCTTTAACCCCAGGTGAGTTGATAAATTCTTTTGCAATTTCATCCACAAGCTCTGGATCAAGAGCAGTATCCACCAACTCTTTAACAGAATCGTAGACAAAGTCGAATCCGATTTTAGCAATAAACACTGCCACAGCAATTGCTGCAACTGAATCCATCCAAGGCCAACCAAAACTAGCAAGCCCTACACCAACAAGTACAACAATTGAGGACATAGCATCACTTCTGTGGTGCCATGCATTTGCGATGATAATCTTGGCATTTACTTTTTTGCCCACACTTAACGTGTGCCTAAATAGTAACTCTTTTGATAAAATTGCGGCAACTGGAGCCAGAAGTGCCCAACCACCAGGAGAGACGAGCTCTTCATCAGAAAGAAGACGCTCAACATTTTGCCAACCAAGTAAAAGAGCCACTGCAATTAGAGCACTTCCAAGAACAACAACACCCATGGTTTCAAATCGACCATGCCCATAAGGGTGATTCTCATCAGGGCCTGCTCTTCCTACCTTGGTCATGATTAACACAAATATATCTGTAAAAAGATCTGAGAGACTATGAATTGCATCCATTACTAAGGCATTAGAGTGAAATAGAACCCCCATACTCAACTGTAGAGCACTTAGGAGTACATTTATGACACCACCGAGGATGGTAACCTTTTGGATTGCTTGAGACTTATCTATTTGATTCATCCCTTGAACTTATCAAAAAGATCAGAAAAGTTCTACTTGAGAGCACTGCAGAATAAAGAAAGGCCTCCCAAGGGAGGCCATGTGAATATTAACTATTTAGTCTATTTTGTAAGTGCAATTAAAGAGGTCAGTATACCTTTGACGCTTAAATTGCCATTTAGATAATCCACAACTTGTGCTTGGTGATTCCCTACCAGATCTTTTACATCTTCATCAGAAACTTGGGCCATAATTGCTTCAACATCTTCCATACTAGCAGCACTTGATAAAGCGACCATTGTTTCATAAAGGTAGGCCTGTGACTCTTCAGAAAGAGACTTTATTCTATCAAGGACTTCTTTTTGTTGAACTAACTCAAAAGCATAGGTGTTGTAGTTATAAAGTCCAAATCTATAAGCAACATCTCCTGAAGTATTTTTAAACTCTACTATCTTGTCATAGTTATATAAAGATACATCTACTCTCGGAGACAACTGAGAAGCATCAAAATCATGATAAAGATTAACATCTCTATCTAGATCCACATCTTGAGATGAAGTTTTAAAGTTCTCCTTCAAAAATTTAAGCATTACACTTTTCATATTGTTTTGAGTTTTATCAAGTCCAAACACATAGTTTACATATGGGTTATATGACTTATTAATCATGTGGTTACTTTCAAAAGAATAAGTCATTGGAAGTTTTCCTATAACCTGCTCTCCTGATTTGATCTCCACTTCCTTAGTAAACTTGTTGTTTAAAAGTCCGTTCATAAACTTCAAGAAACGATCCTTATATTGAGGGTAATCCAAGAAGTTGCCATTAGAAGCTGCTCCGATAGTTGTTGGAGACTGAGAGCGGCTTGATAGAAAGATTGATGCCACAACCTTATCCATCCAGAACCCTCTAGCATCTATCTGAGAGGTATCTCCTTGTGGTTTTTGATCATGAGCGATTGTTAAGTCCAAAGAGTTATTGAAGTGTTTACCAAAAGATAGGTATGCTTTATTGGAGTCTTGTCCTTCATAGTAGCTAAGAAAGTCACAACCATGAACGATGTCAAAAGTGATTCCATACTCCTCAAGCTGTGTCCCCTTGGCCATTTCATTAAATGGTAGTGCACGGCCTAACTCTTTCACTTGTCCATTTTCAAGAAAAACTTCTAAACAGTGATATGCAGGAGTCTCAACAATGTTCATTAGTGCATCAAACGCCAAGTCACTTGCTTTTCTCACATCTTCTAGCTGAGCAGTCTCTTCTCCTTTATAATCCCCTCGAAAAACTCGTTGGTCATAGTTGTCAAAGAACTGGCGGATTCCGGCCATCGTATTGAAAGTAGAGATAGCGTAGTTCCAATCACCATAACGGCCAGAGAAGTCGTATCTTCTGTTTCTGAAGTTTCTTCGACTATAGTTTTTGTTATAAGAGTTGATATAGTGGGACACGACTTCTACGTTGGTGGTCCCTTCATCAAAACGATTACAAAGAGGATCATTACTTACATGCTCATCAGAGCAGTACTTAAACTTCTTTGGAGCACTCCCCTCAAATTGATTGTTTTGCACTAGAGATGCCAAAGTATTAGGTACCTGAACAGTATTTCCTTCAACAGTGTCTACTTCTCTGGCGTATGCAAACTTTAGTGCCGCAATGTCATACTTCCCCATTACAGATAGCTGATTCAAATTTGAGTAGCTATAGTCCATGATTGAAGAGTAAGTAACTTCTCTATCAATGCCTAAAGCAACACGCTCTGTCTCAGTGTAGTAGTTCTCAGAGTCAGTAGATCCATAAAAGTTGTGTCTAAGGCCTAGATTATGGCCAAATTCATGTACAAGGGTTGGCTTCCAAACAAGTGGCAGAACTTCTTTTATAACGGCCTCTCTCTCTTGCTCGGTTAACTGGTCCCATTTCTTTGTATAAGTATTGTTTGTGGCCGCCACTGCAGCTGAGAAGTTAACATTTGATGCATGAAAGAAGCTCTGTCTTGCCATCAAATCCATTTTTTCTTTAAAGGCCTTAAGAGATTGAGATAGTGCTTTGTCATCGAAATCAACAGAGTTTGAGTTGATATTTAAAAGCTCTTCAAAGCTTGCTCTCCATACATTTTTCACTTGGTAAAAATTAGACAACTCCACAGAGTCCATTGTTTTTACAAAGTTTGTAGGCAGTGAGGCACTCATTGAACTCGTTGGTGCAGAAGCCACGGCCTGAGCACTCATTACATTTGCATTCTCATCAACCATCTCGTCATACGCTTGGGAGATGAACTTCTTTATAGTTCCGTAGTACATAACAGTTCTGGCATTGATGATCTCACCCGTTTTTGGGTTTACTACACTTGGCCCATATCCAATTACTCCAGATGCTTGAGGATCATCAACAAGGACAAGAAAGTTATTTCTAACATCACCGATATCTTTGCCACTTCCATTTTTCAAAACGACCTTCATACCGGCATTCGCTTTATTCAATGAAAAATTCACAGTACGAATAGCTTCTTCAGTAGCTTTAAGGATGTGTGCCATCTCTGGTTTATAGAAATCCTCGTTAAGATAATATACAAGCTCTTTTTTACTTGGTGACCATCGGTTCATCAGGCTTGTACGAAGTCCCATGTAGTGATCGTGGTTATCAACCGTCTTTTTCTTTGAAACTGTTTTAAAGAATCCAAAGAAGCTCTCATCCACAGATGGATACTCAACCTTTTTATAGCTTGGATCAGCGATGCTAGATAGCTTTACCAATGAATAGTGATAATCCACAGTAAATGTTAGATACCTAAGATCTTCCATCTCCTGAAGCATCACACAATTTGGATTTGCCTCGTATGCGGCCTTTACCTTTATGTTAACGGCTCCAGCTTCAACCTTTACCTTCTTCTCTCCAGTAAAGCTCTGGCCGACTTGTGAGTAGCACCCTGCCTGAAATAGCTCGTTAAATTGAATTGGAAGTGAGTTTTTCTCAACAACAGAGAATGACTCAAGTCGAGCGAAGCGTTTTTGATCCCACATTTTTTGTTCGTCTTCTTCTTCAACGTTAGAACATTTTCCTAGTGAGTCTTCCTTACATTTATAATCGACATGACTAACTTCAAATTCAGCAACTGGAGAGAAGTTATTAATATTGTCATTAAAGCGCTCGTCTTCCTCAACTTGAAGAATTTGAAGCTTATCCTCAGTGAACTTAGTGACAACAAGCTTCTCATCTCCCTGCCAAAATGGTCTTGATGCGGCAACGTTATAAGGAGTATCGGTAACAGAAGGAACCCAAAGACATGGGTCTTCAAGTGTACATTCAAAAGAGCTCTTAGAGTGCTCAACCCCTGAGATTTGATTGATGATTCTCTCTTCACTCTCCTCGTAACTCTTTTCCTTGGCACATCCTGCCAGAAATACTGTTGTTAAAACCAATGATGCGAAACTCTTAAACACTCTCCCTCCTTAGGCTAAAAAACGACGCTTGCTTTGCCGTATACTTCTGAGAAATTTTTATCAAATATTTGTACTGATTTACTTTCACCACGTTCTTCGTTTACTAAACTTGCCGATGTCTCCACACCAAATGAAACAGACACCTTGTCTGTTAAAGTCGCACTTAGCTCTTGAACAGTTAGGTAGCTGTCATAATTCTGGGCTCCGTCATAGCGCCATGAATTCACATATATGAAAGCACTTTGAAATGAAAAGCGTTCAGTGAAGTTATAGTTTGCGACAAAGAACTGAAGAACTGATTGATTGGTAAGCTGATCACCACTGCGATCAACGGTGTATTTATTAAATACTCTTTTATACCGAGGGATGTAAGTAAAGCTCAGCCCTGTAAGGTACTTATTTAGATCAAAGCTCAAAGTTGGTCCAAATTCAAGGCCTGCGACCATCTCATTTTGAACTTTACTTGTTTCAGACGTGGGATAAATCACAGAGCTCTTAAAAGAGACGTTCATATTTTTATATTGGAACAAATCAGAGCGTGTGTGGGATAGTTTTGCATCACTTGATACACGGGCCTCATAAGCACCACTTAGCTCTTTTTCAAAAGGTATATAAAAAGATACCGAGTTCTCAGCATTAAGTTTCAGCGCCAGAGCAAGTTCATATTCTGAATTGTATTCTTTTTCATCACTGGATACTTCTTTAAAGTCGCTTCTTCCACCGAAGGTAAAGCTTGCGCTGATATTATTAGAACTAAATATATTCTTATTGGAAGTAGTGGCACTTGAGGTTGTAGTAGAAGTTTGTGCTTTTGCTGTTTCACTAGCAAACACAAGAAATAGTAATGAGAATAATAAATGGTTTAATCGCATAACGTCCTCAAGTCGACTGCAGCATCCTTGCGATTTAAACCAAACTTCCTGTTTGGATATGTTGCAAGTACTTGAGCAAAGGCCGTGCCAAGATTTAGACACGCTTTAGACGTTATTTATAATGTTTTTATTTAATTTGGGGCTGAAGTGCCCCTAATTAACGCAGTGAAAGATGCGAATCAGCACCACTACAGGTCGTTTAGCACTACCCGAACAACTCTTGAGATATGTTTTTTTGAATCTTCAGGAGTCATGAGCTGGCAAACTTTATGGTTCACACACTTACTACTCATAAGAAGTACCTTATGTACTATTTGAGTAAAAATAGTTCTTACGGCCCAAATTATATCTTCTTCTTGGGCCTTAGGGCACTCATCCTTTATACAATCAAATATGACTTTACCACCTGGAGGCCCAATGAACTCATCCTCTTGGTTGACGTCATCAGGGAAGATGTGAGCATCAATAACAAACATCTTAAAAGATAGCTTTAATGCCTCAGAGTTTTGAAGAAAATATTCGTAAATCTTAAGAGCAAGCGCCTCTACAGAGCAATCCGCGGACTCAGCACGAAGCGCTCTGACGGTTTCCCCCATATTTAACATGGAGGAGCGGATTGTTTCTTTAAAAAGGCTCTCTTTATTCTCAAAGTGGTAGCTTATGGCGGAGATATTAACCCCCGCCGCTTTGGAAATTTCTCTGACAGATACACCGTCATAGCCTTTTTCGGAAAATAGCTCATGCGCTATTTTGAGAATTTTCTCTTTAGTATTTAGGTCACTCACTAAACACTCCCCGCATTTGCAACATCAGAGGTTACTTCTTCGTCTTCTTCTTCATCGCCGTCTTGTGCCTTGGTTGCAAAGAACCTTGCAAAAGGAATTTTACCTAAAAACTTATTCCAATCTTCTAGAAGAGCATACGCACATGGAACCCAGATCAAAGTCAGAACAGTACCACTTGTTAGTCCCCACGCCATTGCAAGCGTCATAGGAATTAGCATTGAGTCTGATCCCCCAATTCCGTAGGCTGTCGGCAGAAGTCCAGAAATAGTAGTTAAACTTGTTACTAGAACCGCTCTTAGTCTCATACCACTTGCTTTGACAAGAATCTCATCAAGCTCCATCTTCCCTTCTTCACGAAGTTGATCAATGAATGAGATTAATACAATACCAGAGTTAACAATGATCCCCGCAAGGCCGATAATACCAATTAAGGCCATAAACGATACCGGTCGATCATGAAAAAAGAAGGCTATTGAAAATCCAATAAGTCCCAGCGGGATTGTAGACATAATAATGATTGGACGAAGATATGATCCAAAAAGGAAAACCATCAATCCAAAGATACCCATAAGAGCGAGTACACCTGCACTTGCCAAACTCTGCATAGACTCTTTTGTAGATTCAGCTTGTCCACCAAAGACAAGAGAAACATCAGGATACTCTTTAGCTACTTCGTTATAAAACTTTTGAAGAAGACCATTTGCCTGCTGGCTTGTAATAACTGCTTCATCCACACCACCAGTAAGTGTCTTAGACCTTTTAAAGTCAAAGCGCTTAATTTCGTGCTGCCCAGCAGTTAATTCAGTCTTTGCAACAGTGCTCACTGGTACTAGGTTGCCTTGAGCATCCATGACCTTAATTTTAGAGATATCAGCTTCGTTGACCCTGTAAGAATCTTTGTATCTTACATTTAGATCAACTTCTTTGTTGTTTAAAATAACTTCACTTGCCATAGTTCCACTAAGGGCGGTTCTAATGGCACTTCCAATAGCATCAACAGAGAGTCCTAGCTGATCTGCTTTAGGATAGTCGATTAAAACCTTAACTTCTTGCTCACCTAGGATGTCGTCAACTTTTATATCACGCACCCCTGGAACCTCAGACATACGTGCCATGATCTTATCAAGCATCGCGTTTAGAGACTCCAAGTTATTAGAACGAAAAGTTGCATTAATAGCATCCCCTACAGGTGGCCCATTTACTTGTGCTTCAAAAGCTAGATTTGCAGCAGCTGGAAGTTCAACCTTTCTAAGCTTTTCTAAGTATTGAGGATCCTCAACATTGTATTTTGCAAAGTCAGATGCATAGATAAGGACAAGTCCGTGAATATCCCCTGTGCCACCTTTAGCATCAGTTGCACCCATACTTGAAGTTCCGGCCCTTGCAGTCACATACTTGGCCCAGTCACCCATTGTCTCTTTAATATCGCTAGCAAGCTTTGCCATGTGCTCATCAGTGGTCTCAAGAGTTGTACCTCTTGGCATTTCCACACGGCCTACATAAATTTCAGTTTGCTCCGCTGGAAATAGTACAAATTTGTTCCCTACGGCCATCAGTACAAGAGAGCCAAAGATAATTGCCATGAATCCAAAA
>JAGSHJ010000313.1 GCA_023954595.1 Bacteriovoracaceae bacterium
CATATAAGCAACAGCAGTTTGAGCGTGTTGAAGACATCATTGAATGGGAGCACAAAAATATTGAATCTAAGATCTCCAAGGCCATATCTGGAGAAGGTCTTTCAACTAATGACCGAAGAGATCTCTTCAATGATGCTAAACATGAAATTCTCCACCACATGTTAGCTGAGGAAGAGACTTACTATAAAAAGATCTCAGCAATGAACGAAATTTCCATGTCTCAAGTGAGGGAAAGCACCCAAGAACATCATCAAATTAAAGTGATAATGGGCGAATTAGATAATTTGGCAGTTGAAAACCCAGATTGGACCGCAAAACTCCAAGTGCTGTGTGAAGATTTAAAGCATCACCACCGCGAGGAGGAAGAAGAGTTTTTGGCGCAAACCAAGGAAGAGTGGAGCGACCAAGAATCTGAAGAAATTTGCCAGGACTTTCTAAAGGCCAAGAAAAAAGCAAATTTTTAGCTCTTAGTCGGGGAAACTCAAGGCGGAGGAGCCCCGACTCTATTTTGGTTTAACCTCTACAAGATCCGATAATACTCGAATCATAAACCTGCTTGCTCGAACTTCTACTGAATAGGTGTCGGCCCGAAGCTCTACCCTTCTCTCAACAATCTTATATAGGCCACTCGGATGGTAGACTTCAAGCTTTGTTGAACTCCCTACCTTTTTAAATCGCATCTCAACTATCTGCTCTCTGATAGTGTCTGCGTACCATTGCATGGACTTTTGGGGGTCTCGGTTTTCACTATTAACCTCAAAGACCTGTGTTCTCATGAGTCTAGACATGAAACCAAGGCAGAACAGAGCATAAACAGAGCCTGCCACACTTGCCATAACGATGGCCTCATCTATGGGGTAAAAGAAGATAAAACCTATAAAGAATAGTGTGAAACCACTCGCAAACCCTACCAACAAATACTTTAGACCCCTTAGCATATTGCCCTCCAAAGAAAGTTGGCCTGTTCGAAACAGAAATTATCAATTTTTTTAGAAAAGATGTCGATAAACCACCTATATATTGTTAATTTGCGCAGAAATCATAATGAATATAATGGAGAGATGCCATGTCGAAAAAAACTATAGGTGAACAATACTTAGATGACCCAAGAATTGAACAAGCTCAAAAGCTTATTCAAGAGGCCCTTGCAGAACACTCAAGTCATATAACTGGTGTAAAAGCAGCCGATCCTGAATTAAAAGAAGAATATGAAAAGACTCTAAAAGAATTTAGCGAGTACAGAGGCGGAAAGCTTTTTTATGACTACGTAGGTTCTGGAATTGGTAAAGGCGCATTAGTTGAACTTTGCGACGGTTCTGTAAAGTATGACTTTATTACAGGTATTGGTGTTCACTACTTCGGTCACTCACACCCAGGAGTTGTTGCAGCTGAGATCAAAGGCTCTGCAACAAATACAACAATGAGTGGAAACCTTCAGCAAAACAGTGATTCACCAAAGCTATTTAAACTAATCCTAGATCAAGCAAATAAGTATGGTGCTGGTTTTGATCATATGTTTATGACTTCTTCTGGAGTTATGGCCGCAGAAAATGCACTTAAGATGGCATTTCAAAAAAGATCTCCTGCTCACAGAGTAGTAGCTTTTGAAAAATGCTTCATGGGTAGAACTATGGCAGTATCTCAAATCACAGACAAGGCCGCATACAGAAAAGGTCTTCCACCAACTTTGGAAGTTGATTATATTCCATTTTATGATGCCAATGATCATGAAGGCTCTATCAAGACAGCAGTTTCAATGCTTGAGAAATACTTCAACAGACACCCTGGTGACTACGCAGCAATGTGTATGGAACTAATCCAAGGTGAAGGTGGGTACTTTGTAGGTAACGAAGAGTACTTCAAAGCGATTTGTGATGTTTGTAAAAAACATGAAGTCTCTGTGATTGTGGATGAAGTTCAGACATTTATGAGAACAAAAGAGATGTTTGCATTTCAATACTTCAAACTAGACAAGCATGTTGATTTCGTAAACATTGGAAAGAACTCTCAAGTATGCGCAACAATTTATAGAAATGACCATAAGCCTCAACCAGGACTAATCAGCCAGACGTTTACTTCATCAGGTGCAGCAATCAATGCCGCATATTACATGATCAACGAAATTGCTAATGGTGGCTACCTTGGAGATGAAGGTAAAATCGAAAAGATTCACGCAAGATTTAAGTCAAACCTAGAGAAGCTAAACCAAAAGTATCCTGAATTAATTGAAGGGCCTTACGGTATTGGTGCAATGGTTGGGATGACGATTTACAAAGGTGACGCCGCGAAATCGAAAGATTTCACATTGAAGCTTTTTAATAATGGTGTGCTATCTTTCATTGCAGGCTCATCCCCTACACGTGTTCGTTTCTTAGTTCCTGCCGGTGCAGTTGAATTAGAAGACATTGATAAGGTGTGTGAGATCATTGAAACAACATTAAACGAGTGTAAGTAAATAGATGTTTGTAATACGACCAATTAAAGAAAAAGACCTATCAGGGCTAATGGATCTATTGAAGGTTGCAGGCCACGGTCTTACTTCTCTTCCAAAAGATGAAGAGATAATTAGACATAAAATCCTTATCTCCGAGAGAAGTGTTGCCCACAGAGGCGATAGACCAGGTGGTGAGGCCTACCTTTTTGTAATGGAAGAACTATTTACTGGTAAAATTGTCGGTGTTAGTGGAATCATTTCAAAAATCGGTGGCTTTGAGGCCTATTACTTTTATCACTTGAAGTCTGAACTCATGCAGTCACGCTCATTGAACGTTCAAAAGGAAGTTAAAAGCCTCCACTTTGAAAAGGTTCACTCAGGTCCTGCAGAGATTTGCTCTTTATTTCTTTCTCCAGAGTTTAGAAATTCACAAAATGGAAGATTCTTGTCTTTATCCAGATTTCTTTATATGGCCGAGAACAGAAAGCATTTCGAAGATCAAGTGATCGCAGAGATGAGAGGAAGAGTGAATGATGAAGGTCATTCGCCTTTCTGGGATGCTGTAGGCCATAAGTTTATGAACATTGATTTTGTTCAAGCGGATTATCTACAGATTAAGAGTAGAAGCTTTATTGATGAGCTTCTACCTAAATACCCTATTCTTGTAGATCTCCTTCCACCTGAAGCACAAGAAGTTGTGGCGCAAGTACATCCAAACACAGAGCCTGCTAAAAGAATTTTAGAGCAAGAAGGCTTTAACTTTAATGGACTTGTTGGAATTTTCGAACCAGGCCCAGTACTAGAAGCACCTCTAGATGATGTTCGAGCGTTGAAGGAATCTCAGGTTCTAGAAGTAGGAGAAATCGTTGATGAGAGCTTTGACTCAGACGTCTTCATTATTTCAACTTCAGGCCAGAAAGAATTTAAAGCATGTCTTGGAAAACTTAGTATTCATGAGAACGGAAAGGCCAAGATTAGTGCAGTCACAGCTACAGCACTAAAGCTTCGTTTCGGTGACAAATTAAGGTTTGTTTCTCTAAAGGCGGCAAAGTAGCCGCCACTTTTACTAAATTCAGTTTAACAGTCGGGTGGAAAAAGTATGAAGCTCGACATCTTCTTTTTTGATCCTCTGGATTTTTTAAGCTCAACTGTGTAAGAGACAAGTGAAAACAGATTGTTGCATAACTAGCATTTACAAGAGTTACAAATAAATCAACCCAAAGACTGGTTAACTAGCCGACGAAGTTTATTCTTCTCGTATTCTCCAATTCCATTAATAAGGGCCCTGTACACTTGTGTTGTGCAATCAAACTCTTGGTCTTCTCTATGGGGTATAACAGTGATCAGTGCTTTTAATGGTTGTTCTAAAAGGAACGTTGTCCACATTGGAATGTTAAGATTGGTTGTAAAGTACATCTCACTTTCATTAAAGCTTATGATCCTTCCCTCTCTAATACATGTGGCAACTGAGGCTGGATCTTTTGTTTTTAAAAACACCTTATTTTCTGTGTCTGTAATATGAAATTTATTATTTAAAAGAGTTGCCATTTTTTGGGCGTTTTCCAGATCAACATCTTCTTCA
>JAGSHJ010000234.1 GCA_023954595.1 Bacteriovoracaceae bacterium
ATTGAAGAGAAAAATACCGAACACGGTTGTATTTTATATATCGATGAGATTCACAACATAATTGGTGCCGGTAGTACAAATGCTGGAAGTATGGATGCCTCAAACCTTCTAAAACCTGCACTTAGTCGCGGGACGATTAGATGTATGGGTAGCACGACTTATGATGAATTTAGAAAGTTCTTTGAAAAAGACCAAGCGCTAACTAGAAGATTTCAAAAAATAGACATATTGGAACCTTCGGTAGGCGATACAATTGATATCTTAAAAGGTCTTAGATCGCGCTTTGAAGAGCATCATGGAATTACTTATTCCAATGAGGTCTTGGAGTCGGCGGTTAAACTAAGTAATAAGCATATTAATGATCGAAAGCTACCTGATAAGGCCATTGATGTTATTGATGAAGTTGGAGCGTATCTAAGAATTAGAAATAAAGATGCCAAAGAAGCTGATATCCAAAAAGAAGTGAAGATCAATGATGTTGAAAGGGTAGTTGCAAAGATCGCACGTATCCCTGAAAAGAACATCACATCTAATGAGAAAGATAAATTAAAACATCTAGAGAGAGATCTCAAGTTGTTGATATTTGGGCAAAATGAAGCGATTGAAAAAGTAAGCAATGCTATTATTCTTTCTCGTTCAGGACTAGGCGATCAACAAAAACCAATCGCTAACTTCTTATTTGCAGGGCCAACAGGTGTAGGGAAGACTGAACTTGCCAAGCAGTTGGCCATGACAATGGGGATAAATTTCGAAAGAATTGATATGTCCGAATACATGGAGAAGCATTCCGTTTCTAAACTAATTGGAGCTCCTCCGGGGTACGTTGGTTTTGATCAAGGTGGGATTCTTACTGAGAAAGTTAACAAAAACCCATACTCTGTCCTACTTTTAGATGAAATAGAAAAGGCCCATCCAGACGTGTTTAACATCCTTTTACAGGTAATGGACCACGGGAAACTAACAGATTCAAATGGTAAAACCTTTGATTTTAGAAACGTTATCTTGATCATGACTAGTAATGCTGGCGCTCAAGAGATGGAATCTGGAAGCATCGGTCTGTCTAAGAGTGGTACAAAACTTAATATTGCTAAAAGAGACCAGGCGATTAAGAAGTATTTCACTCCTGAGTTTAGAAATAGGTTGGACGCGGTCATTTACTTCAATCAATTGTCGAATATCAACATCAAATCTATCGTTGAAAAGTTCATTATGGAGCTTGAAAATCAACTGCTAGAGAAGAAGGTTGAACTTGAAGTGAGTGATGAAGTCATCGACTGGATCGCGCTTACGGGCTACGACCCTAAGATGGGGGCACGTCCGATTGGAAGATTAGTTAATGAAGAATTAAGAAAGGCTTTGGCCAATGAAGTGCTTTTCGGCAAACTTGAAAAAGGCGGAAAAGTAGTGGCAAAGCTCAAAGGTGATAAGGTGAACTTTGAGTTTGAACCACAGAAAGTGGAAGAAATTTCACCTTAAGATTTGATGGTTTTTAGAGGGGATTTTAATTTTTTTTCAAAAAAAAATCCCCTTAAAAACTAGTGATAAAAACTTCGAAAACACCTACCAGTAGTACTCTCACAAAAGAACATCTTCGATTACCTCAAAAACATCTTTTTAAAAAACTTAAGTCTTTTTTCAAATCTTCCGATGGAAAAACAAAATATATATTTTTTATTTGCGTTAAATAAAAAAACTGTTTATCCTTGAAATTAGATACAGTAATATTTTTGGGGATTAAAATTTATTTCTGGGAGGAAATTCATGGCTGCAAAAAAAGCAACAAAGAAAAAAGCCACAAAAAAAGCTACTAAAAAAGTAGCTAAGAAAGCAACAAAAAAAGTAGCTAAAAAAGCAACTAAGAAAAAAGTAGCTAAAAAAGCAACTAAGAAAAAAGCTGCTAAAAAAGTAGCTAAGAAAGCAACTAAGAAAAAAGTTGCTAAGAAAGCGACTAAAAAAGCTGCTAAGAAGCCAGCTGCTAAGAAAGCAACAAAGAAAGTAGCTAAAAAAGCTACTAAGAAAGTTGCTGCTAAGAAGCCAGCTGCTAAAAAAGCGACTAAGAAAAAAGTTGCTAAGAAAAAGTAATTTTTCTAAAAAATGACCAAGCATAGGGGCCTCTTCTGAGGCCCTTTTTTTTTGCCAAGTTTAGTTTTTCTTAAATATCTCCCTAATTCTATCCATTTCAAATTCATCGGCCTATACTTGATTCAAGAATTTTTAATATTTGGGAGTCAAATGAAGCACATCAATAAATTGTTTTTGAAAGGATTAATTGTAGTTTTGCCTGTAACGGTGACAATTTACGTATTAGTCCTGGTCGCCACTAAAGCGGAGACTGTTTTTGGTGGATTTATCAAAAATATTCTCGGATCTGAGCTTTATGTTCCAGGTCTTGGAATTCTTTTAACTTTCATGGCCATACTTGGTGTTGGGATTTTAGTTTCAAACTTCATTACAGGCAGAATAATTAATTGGGCGATGGAGAAGTTCGAAAACTTTCCATTAATTAAGGCCATATATAAGCCACTTAAAGATTTAATGTCTTTATTTGCAAGTGGAAGCGAAAACAACATGAAAAAAGTCGTTTTTGTGAACTTCGAACATTTAGGATTTAAATGTATTGGGCTTGTTACGAGAGAGGAGTTTTCTGACTTGCCACTTAATTCGGTGGAAGAAGATAAAATAGCTGTCTACATCCCGATGAGTTATATGTTGGGTGGTTTTACCGCGATTGTTGATAAAAAGAATGTTCAGGAATTAGACATTCCAGTGGATAAGGCATTCAAACTTGCAATCACTGGCTGGATTAAAGCGGAAAAAAATCGTGAATTTAGAATGTAGGCTTTGTTTAAAAACTGGAACAGTTCAATCTTTTATAAAAGTTGATAGGCCATTTAAGGCCAAGTATTTTAAATGCACAAATTGCGACCTTGTTACACTTGATGAAGAACAGCTCCTAGGGCCTGAAAAGGAGCTCTCTCATTATAAATGTCATGAAAATGATAAACCAGATCCTGGCTACACCAAGTTTCTCTACCGATGTTTAGCACCCACCTTAAAGTTTTTGGATCCGAAAATGAAAGGCCTTGACTTTGGTTGTGGCTCTTATCCAATGTTGGCAGAATTGATGAGAAAGGAACATTTTGAAATGGATTATTATGATCCATTCTTTTATCCATCTAAAGAGAGCCTTCAAGATAATTATGACTTTGTCACAGCAACTGAGGTTGTAGAGCACTTTCATGAACCAAGTAAATCTTGGGATGAACTTGTTTCAAGAGTTGGTAAGGGTGGTGTGCTGTCTGTAATGACTTCACTTCATAGTGAGGACTTGGATTTTACCAACTGGTCATATCGGTTTGACCACACACATGTCAGCTTCTATTCGGTTAAAACAATGAATTGGATTGCACAAAACCATGGGCTAGAGGTTCTAGAAGCATCTAAAAACGTCGTAATCTTTAAAAAGCTCTAAATTATCTGCTAAAAATGAACGGTTGAGTTAGGTTGACCATCTCGCCTTTTTTAAGCTTTGGGAATGCAATGAGATCTGCAACGCTGAACATACAGTCAACAAACTCATTTGAATAAGATTGATTATCGATCTGAAATTTCTCTACTTGGCCTTTTGAGTTGATATCCAAGATAAGCTCAACCCTAATTCGGTCACTACCCAGCTTTTCAAATAGTCCATGCTTCTTGGCACACGTTGCAAAGTCGACAGATTTGTCATTTAAGGCACGCAACATCTGTGATTGTAGATCTCTTTCCTTGTCTCTTTTATGGAAAGTTGAACATGACACCAAAAAAAGCAAAGCTAAAACCTTCATAGAGTCCCTCTTGATTGATAACTGGTTGTAAACATTGTATATCAGACAAGTCTGCATGACAAAACTGAGCAAACTATTTACGCAAAAAAGGAAAGATTATGTCAAAACCTCAAAATTTTCCAAGCGAACCAAAATACCTTTGGGATGTGTTCTACGATTTCACACAAACTCCAAGGCCAAGTAAGAAAGAAGAGAAGATTCAGGCCTACTTAATTGATTTAGCAAAAAAGAATTCTTTTGATTGCAAACAAGACGGTGCAGGCAACATTATTATCTACGTTCCAGGTAAAAATGGTAGAGAAGCTGATGAGTCAGTACTAATTCAGAACCATATCGACATGGTTACTGATGCGCTACCAGAGGTGAAAATAGACTTTGCCAACGATCCTATTCAAACAGAAGTTAAGGATGGTTGGCTTAAGGCAAAGGGCACCACTCTTGGTGCTGATAATGGAATTGGTTGTGCGGCCGCATTAGGCATAGCACTTGATGACAGCGCGATTCACCCTCCACTTGAGTTGTTGTTCACAGTTGACGAAGAAACAGGCCTAAACGGGGCCCTAGGGCTTGAGACGCAGTATCTTAAATCAAAGAAGATGCTAAACCTCGACACTGAAGAGTGGGGAAGTCTATATATTGGATGTGCTGGTGGAATTGACTATCAATTTGAGAGAGATTTCACACTTGAGGATAGACCAGAGGATTTGGGCTTTTATGAATTTAGTATAAGTGGTCTAGTTGGTGGACACTCAGGTCTAGATATCCAAGAACAGCGTGGTAATGCTGTTAAGATGGTTTGTGAGTTCTTGGCCGAGGCCTTAGAGCTTGGTGAAGTTCAAATTGCCGAAATTAGAGGTGGGAGAGCTCATAATATTATCCCTAGAGATGCTTTCGTTAAATTCTTTGCTTCAAGCGAGTTAGCAGCTCAACTTGCAGATTTAGCTCAAACAATGAAAAAGAGATGGCTTAGCTACCTTCCTAAAGAGGACCATGTTCTAAAAGTTGATTTAGTTGAAGGAACACCATTAGCAAAAAGCTTAAGCGTTGAAGATAGTAAGAGTCTGATCTACTTCTCAAACCTCTTTCCACACGGTGCTCATGCTTTTGATCTAGCAAGTGGAAGAGAGCTGGTGGCAATGAGTAATAACATGGCAAGGTTTCTGGTTGTTTCTGGAAAGGCCTATGTGCAAACCTCTGTGAGGTTCTTTGACCGCGAGGAAGCTAAGAAGCTTGAACTTCAACTTAAATCTCTTGGACATACCTTTGGCTAC
>JAGSHJ010000451.1 GCA_023954595.1 Bacteriovoracaceae bacterium
AATACAATAAAGGCAAAAATCCTGATGCCGAAATTTTTCAAGGTACACTTGAAAAAGCTGTTGAAACTGATGCTTTTGAAGGCAAAAAGTTCGATACCATTATTCTTTGGGATGTTATTGAACATGTTCCCGATCCCATTAGAACGTTAAGACTTATCAATGGTCTTTTAAAAGATGGTGGTAAGGTCATCTTCTCTACCATAAATATCGAATCTAGTTGGTGTCTCCTTCTTGGCCCATTTTGGCCATGGTTTATGGATATGCACTATTGGTATTTTAGTGATCGAGGGTATGTTGATATGCTTCATCGATCAGGCTTCTTTATGAAAGAACATAGACATTTTAGTTATTATGTTTATTTTTCTTATTTCATAAATAAAGCACTCTCTATGATTATCCCTAGGTTTAAACTTCCAAGAGATATGGATAAGGCACTTCAAAGACCAATTAAAATCACTTTTGGTGATACTGTAGCAATTGTTGGCACAAAGGCCTCATGAAAATTCTCCATCGTTATGTAGAAAGTACCGATATAAAAATTTTTCTAAAAAGAGTTCTATTTTTTAGTGCGCTCCTTCACCTTATTGCAGCTATTTTTAGCACTGGTTTTCACCACTGGGATGAACATTATCAAATTTATGAATTCCTAGGTGCAAAACTTGGAGTCTCAAAGTATTCCGATCTAACATGGGAATATCCACATATGATGAGATCCTGGATTCAACCGGGAATGTATTATGCAGTGGCCAAACCTCTTTCCTGGATTGGCTTAAATAATCCCTTTAGCTTGGCCTTAGTCTTTAGGCTTATCACAAGTGCTATTGGACTTATTTCACTTTTTTATCTCAATCTTGCCACTCTAAAGTGGATTCGAGAATTTAAGTATTCAAAATGGGCCATCCTTCTTACTCATTTCCTTTGGTTCATTCCTTTTATTCAGGCAAGAACAAGTTCCGAAACCATGAGTGGTTCTCTTTTTGTCTTGGCCATAAGCCTTATCGTTATAAATGAAAATAAAGAGAAGTTTTTAAGCTCTCTTTGGATCGGCATTTTGATGGGTCTCTCCTTTCAATTTCGTTTCCAACTTGGCTTCCTTGTAATGTTTGTCTGGTTCTGGCAACTTTTCATAGGAAAAAACAAAATCTCTTCTCTCTCTATTCAAGCACTGGGAATCATCCTTTGCTTTGGGCTTGAAGTCCTCATTGCCAAATGGGGTTATGGTAAGTGGACTTTCACTCCATGGAATTATGTCTATGAAAACCTCGTCCTCAATAAACAAGCCGGCTGGGGTGGAATGCCTTGGTACGATTATTTCAGACTAACACTAGCCAGAGGTATTCCTCCTATAAGTATTTTTCTTGTCTTTGGAACAACATTTTTTTGGATGATGCATCCAAAACACTTGTTAACCTGGGCAACACTACCTCTTCTTATCGTTCATAGTGCCATTTCAGCAAAAGCTCTTCGCTATATGTTCCCAATAGCCACTCTTACACCTGTTATGATGGTTCTCTTCTATGTAAAACTTCAATCAATGAATATTCCTCTCAAGGAAATGACTCGAAAAAAGTCCTTCAAGAAATTCATTAAATTCACTTGGGGCATTAATCTTATTGTATTATTGGTCGTTAGTTTCAAGTCTGCGAATCCGATGGTTAATCTTTTGTCTTACCTTTATTCAAATCAAGAAAAATATGAATCCGTTCTAGTTTATGGATCTAATCCATTTAAACCTATTACAAACCCAACTGCTTACTATACTCATCCAAATTTAGAACATATCCAAATTGCTGAGTTCGAAGATCTTTTAAAGGATAATAGATCAAAGTTTAAAATCGTTGATCGAGCAAAATGGGCACGAATTGCAATTACTGATGGCTGCCAACTTCATTACAGCTCAATCCCCAAATTTATTCTAACGAGTAGTCTTTTCAAACCATTTGAAAGAACTAGAGTGTGGTCACTTTTAGAGTGTCATCAAAAATGATCAATTACCTATTAGCTCCATTAAAACTTGAAAAAGTTTCAGAGAAAAAATCTCTTCTCTTCTTTCTCTCAATGGGTGCCTTTTTTCACTTTCTAGCTCCTTTGTTTTCAGAAGGTTTTCATCGTCTCGATGAGCAAACCGGAATCCTTCGATTCCTTGCCCTTAAGCTAGGAACACTTTCTGAAACAGATATGATTGCTGAATACCCCATGAAAATTCGTCCCTGGCTGCAACCTGCCTTTTATTATCTCTTTGCAAAACCTCTGCAACTTGTTGGATTAGAAAACCCATTTCACCTTGCTTGGGTTCTTCGGGCCACCAGCTCTTTTATTGGTCTTTTCTCATTAGGCGTATTTTATCTTTCATCGAGAACCTTTCTCCAAAAAGAAAGTTCAAGAATTGTATTTCTTTATTTTCTTTTTACACTTTGGTTTCTTCCTTTCTTTCATGCTCGAACAACTGCTGAAAATTTAGGAATATCATTGTTTCTTATCGGCATGACTCCCATTTTAGCCAGAAGAAATTCAGTCCCATGGACTGTCCCTGCTCCACTGGCCTTAATTTCGGGAATAATTTTTGCGCTGAGTTTTGTCTTACGTTTTCAAATGTCAGTAATGATCTTTTTTTCAGTTCTTTGGTTTCCTCTCTTTGGCAAAATGAAGTGGAGTTCTTTTTTCACAATCTCTGTTGGCATCA
>JAGSHJ010000430.1 GCA_023954595.1 Bacteriovoracaceae bacterium
GAGTACAAGTTCATGGCGACGTTCCACGACCGCCCGTCGGGCGTCTTCCCCTCTCCCACCCTATAATTGTTACAATTCTAAGCATTCAAAAGTGAACTTTCATACCTTAACTGGGATTATCTCCTGACAACCTGAACATCTTTAAGGAATATATGAAAAATCTATTTTGGTGCTTATTACTACTTTCTACATCAGTATTTTCAGAAACTCTAAGCTGTCGAATTGGGACACAAAAGGCCATGTTTAATTTCAAGCAAGAAGTTGATCTTTCTCGCTCTGCAAGCTTCCATCTTGGAGAGATCTTGGAGATCGATGAGTCTTTGAGAGTATCACCGCTTCATTACCCAGTAATTGCTAAAAAAGATAACACTTATGTTGCTCTATGGCAGAAGCATCCAAATCTTATTAGTGTTACAGTGTTTCAAAAAATTGAAGGTCAAAGTGAGCCTAGGTTTTTGAGCGAAAGTAACATGATTCGAAGTGATGAGTTGTATACGATTTACACAACAGCTTATCTTAACGGAAGCAATGAAGATTTCATTGGTATTCGTTGCGATATTAAATAGAAGTATTTATTCAGATTTTAGATACAAAAAAGCCACCCGTTAGGGTGGCTTTTTTATTTAGTATTTTAAAAGTTCTCTTGCAGCGTCTTCGATCTTCTTAGCATTTGGAAGAATTGCTTTTTCCAAAATTCTGTTGAAACCTACTGGAGTGAATGGAGAACCAACTCTTCTCACTGGCGCATCCAACTCTTCAAAAGCGATTTCGTTGATAGTTGCAACAATTTCTCCACCAAAGCCAGAGAATACCTTGTCTTCATGAGCAACTAATACTCTATGCGTCTTCTTAACAGTCTCATGTATTGCATCAGTATCAAGAGGGTTCAAACTTCTAAGGTCTAGAACTTCAACATCGTATCCCTCTTCAGCAAGAACTTCTGCGGCCTCAAGAGATTGGTGAACAGTGTTACCAAAAGTTATGATTGAGAGATCTTTACCTTCTCTTCTAAGTCTTGCTTTACCAAATGGTACTTCAAATCCTTCAGGAACTACACTCATTGCATACTTAGCGTTGTAACAAGTCTTAGGCTCTAGATATAGGATTGGTCCAGCACTTCTCATTGCAGTTCTAAGCATACCGGCAGCATCATCAGCAAATGCTGGGTAAATTACTCTTAGTCCAGGGAAAGTTGTAAGTACAGATTCGATAGTTTGAGAGTGGTATAGACCACCACCGATGTAACCACCAGAAGCAAGTCTAATAACTACATTTGGAGCGAACGCACCGTTTGATCTCCAGTAGTCATGAGAACACTCAACTAGCTGCTCCATTGCTGGCCAGAAGTAGTCAGCGAATTCAGCACCTTCAACAACGATTCTAATTTTTTCGTCAAAGCGGCTCATACCGTTTGCAGTACCAACAATAAAGTCTTCGGCAATTGGAGCATTGAAAACTCTCTCTTTACCAAATTCCTGCTGCATACCTTTTGAAACGTTGAAGATACCACCCTTGTCTCCATTGGCCATATCTTGTCCCCAGATATAAGTATCAGGGTTATGACGGAATTCTTCTTTTAATGTTTCATTCAAAGCAGTGATGTATTTAATTGGCTCACCTTCTTCATTGTGAGTACCATCACCAAATTTATCCCCTGGGTATGCTTCAGGAACAACAAAGTCAAAGATTGACTCAGGATCTGGGTTTGGAGCTTTTACACCTGCTTTGTGAGCTTCCATTAGCTCGTCTTTACATTCTTTTTCAATTTTTTCGATTTCTTTCTCAGTAAAGATATTCTCTTTTACTAGAGTAGCTTTAAATGCTGGAAGAGGATCTTGTGCTTTCGCCTCTTCTCTTTCTTTCTCATCTCTATATAGCTCGTGCTTATCAGAGTTTGAGTGACTACCAATTCTTACACAATGAGCATGAACGATAACTGGCTCAGAGTTCTCAATTGCATGTTTTTTAGCAGCAAGCATTGCATTCATTGAATCAAATGGGTCTTTTCCATCACAGTGAATGATTTGAAGATTTTTAAAACCAGAGAAGTTATCCGCTACAAACTCATTTGCTGTTTGATCACGCTTTGGAACTGAAATCCCATAACCGTTGTCTTGGAATACAAAAATAACTGGAAGCTTCTCATTTGAAGCACCGTTAATTGCCTCATAGCAGTAACCTTCAGATACAGAAGATTCACCTTGAGAAGAAATAGAAACACCTTTGTGCTTATAAGTCTTCATACCTCTACCAACACCAACAGCGTGAAGAGTATGGTTACCAGTACAAGAAGATACGTTATGAATATTCCAAGCAGGTTTTGCAAAGTGGTTAGACATGTGACGACCGCCACTAGCTAAGTCATCTTTTTTCGATAGACCGTTTAAGATAATTTCTTCAGCAGTCAAACCAGCACTTAGTGCAGTAAGCATGTCTCTGTAGTAAGGAAATAGGTGGTCAGTGTCTTTATCAAATATTTGTCCAATCGCTAGTTGAATCCCGTCATGTCCAGCATATGGAGCATGGTAAGACCAGCCTAGTGCCTGCTTAAGGTAGTTAGGCGCTCTATCATCTAGCATTCTTCCTAGAGTTAAAAGTTTAAGCCACTTCTTTAATGTCTTCTTGTCCGTTTTCTTAATACTATGAGTTTTAGCCACTTTCATGCGCTTCCCCTGATGGTAATGATTTTATTAACTTAAAGCTCAATAATTATCATATCTATGATAATTAGAAAATTATTTTGTAAGATATATTACTCGGAAGCTCTAATATCAACCTTTAATTAAATCCACAAATCAAGCACTTACCCCTTCCTCACCGTACAATTGAAGTCCCTAATTACTTTTTTAATGATTATTTGCCCTTAAACCGTGGCATTTACTTTGCACCTCTACCGGACAAGGAGGCGAAATGGAAAATAC
>JAGSHJ010000318.1 GCA_023954595.1 Bacteriovoracaceae bacterium
CTCGGATTTCTCTCAGGTCTATTCCTTTCAATAAACTGTTACATCATGTCCTCACCTATTTTCTTCCCGAGGGTACAATGGTGGGAATATGATTTTAGATATAGAGGAGACTTAAAGTCTCTGATCAAACTACCTGGAAGAAATATTGAATCTAGAGTTACAGATCTGAGAAGAAATGCCGCGTGTGTTGAATCATTTGCACCTTTGGACCTTGGCACTTCTGTTGAGTTGGAAGTCGAGCATGATGGTGTTGTATACATCGTTCCTGCTTCAATTAGAACAAGTAAAGAGTATGTTAAGGGTAGACCTATTAGATATGGGATCATCTTTGATCTATCAGATGAGCATAATAAATCTCAATTTCAAAAGTTAAGAAAGCTATGGAATAGAAATAAGAAAGTGAAAATACGAAATAAATTTACCGAGCTTAAAGAAAATGGATCAAAGTAAAATAAACTACTATATGGACCAAGCATTGGTGGAAGCAAAGAATGCATACCACCAAGATGAAGTCCCTATAGGTTGTGTCATAGTTAGTAAGCATGGTGAAACACTTGCTAGTACTTTTAACTTAAAAGAAGGTACACATGACGCCTGTGCCCATGCTGAGGTTTTGGCTATTAAGGCCGCTGGTGAAAGGCTCAAAGGTTGGCGTCTGCTAGACTGCTCTTTGTTTGTAACTCTTGAGCCATGTCCAATGTGTTTGAGTGCTATGTTGCAGGCAAGAATTGGTAATCTCTACTTTGGTGCTTACGATAAGAAAGGTGGTGCTCTAAGTCTAGGCTATAACTTTTCAGCAGACACAAGACTTAATCATACATTCAATATCATGGGTGGGATCCAACACTATAAATGCTCGAGAATGTTATCAAATTACTTTAGACAGAAGCGTAACCTGCCTCCCCTTAATTAAATTCTTTGATTTACTTACCTAGATCACCGTGTTAATTAAAATTATTGGTTTGGAGGATTGGCCGAGTGGTCGAAGGCGCACGCTTGGAAAGCGTGTAAGGGGGCAACTCCTTCGAGGGTTCGAATCCCTTGTCCTCCGCCATCTTTTTCCTTCTCAAAAAACAAAATCTCATTAAATTCTTTTCTTTCCTTCTTGTTTAATACTTTACAAAGACGTTAATTTGCCTAGATTGCCGTTCTCCTGACATCCTGTCTAAAAGGAGTCTTGGTGAATTTGGCCGTGAAATTGGACTATATTCTTATGGAACTGATCAACGTTGATTGGACAGCTCCTGTTTTGGATTCATTTTTTGTTTATTGGACAGATGTTCAAAAGACTCCTCTTTTTCAACTAGGTATTGTTCCTTTAATTCTGTTTGTCATGATTAGGCGTCGAGGTGCCTTAATTGGAATTACACTCTTTCTAATTACTATTATTTTAACAATGCTCTGCGATTTTATTAATAGTGAGCTCTTGAAGGAGTTTTTTCAAAGAGCAAGGCCTGATGCGGTAGCGCTTCCTTTCGAATTGCAATCACATGGCGTGCGATATGGAGGCTTCTCTTTTCCATCAAGTCACGCAGCAGACTCATTTTGTTTGACCACATTCATATCTTTGTATTTTCCAAAAATGGCACCTTATGTGCTTATTATGGCATTTTTGAATGCCTATTCACGGGTCTACATCGGGGTGCACTTTCCTTTTGATGTGTTGGCAGGAGCTGTCTTTGGAGCTTCACTGGCATATGTGGCAAGTAAACTTCTCTCACTAATAAAGGGCCTCAAATGAGGTTGATTATTGGTGTTGCCTTATTTTGCGTATCGGTGAACGCCAATGAAGGTGCACTGTCCTGGGCGTGGAACGATCAGCTGAAGCCTACGATTGATGCTTCCTGGAGTTCAGATGGAAAACTGATTCTCGGAACCACTGCAGGGCTGACTATTTTGGCAAATGCCTATGATAAAAATATTTATGATCATAACGAAAGAAAGGAGAACCTTTTGTTTAGTGATCAAACGGCTAAAGACTTGGGTGTGGCAGGGTCTGGAATGTTGGGAATTGGTATTGCTGTGGGTCAATTGATATGGGATCAAAAAGAGGGTTTAGCACACGCGAGAGCCATATTTTTAACTTCAGTCTCTCACGTAACTCTAGCGTTTTTATTTCAACGAGGAAGGCCGGGTAATCGAGATGACTTTTTGCCCTTTAAATCATCATTTCCCTCAGGTCATGCATCAAGTGCTTTTGCCACTGCTACATCCCTGCATTTATCTTACGGGCTAGATGTTGGAATACCCGCCTATTTAGTTGCAAGCTCTATCTCTCTGGCGAGAGTGAGCGAGAATACCCATTGGCTTAGTGATGCTGTGGCAGGGACAGGTCTGGGAATATTTTGGGCACTGGCGAGTCATAAAGTTAAAGTACCAGTAAATAACTACTCTTTAGCCCCTATGATTTTACCCGACGGCATGGGGGCCATGGCCAAGATAACCTATTAATTTGTAATTATATACTTATTCGTCTAGTTGACATCGCAATAGGCTGCCTCTATGATTCTAGGCGGTGACGTCGGCGAGTATATCACTGGAAACTCCGCCAGGTCCGGAAGGAAGCAACGGTACCACGTTGTTATGCTGCTCCGGCGTTGCCGCTTCTCAATCCATCCCTTTTAAAATAAACTTACTCTTATTGACATTGGTCTACGGCTTATATACTTTGCGATAAGTATTGAGAGAGGTTCTATGGGTTATCAGGTTCTGGCCAGAAAATGGCGACCAAAAACATTTAATGAAGTTATTGGACAAGACCATATTGCCAGAACTCTACAAAACTCTATTCTTAAAGAAAAGATCGCACACGCATACCTTTTTACCGGCACCCGTGGTGTTGGTAAGACTACTATCGCTAGAATTTTTGCCAAAGCAATTCGTTGTGAGAACCTAGATGACAAGGGCAACCCATGTCTTGAGTGCTCATCTTGTAAGAGTATAGATCAAAGTAATGCTTTGGATTATGTCGAAATTGATGGTGCTTCAAATAATAGTGTAGATAACATCCGTGAACTAATTGAGAATGCACAATATCTACCAAGCTCTGGAAAGTACAAAGTGTATGTTGTCGATGAGGTTCATATGCTTTCGACTAGTGCATTTAATGCATTGTTGAAAACCCTTGAAGAACCACCTGCACATGTCATCTTTATATTTGCTACAACAGATCCACATAAACTTTTAGGCACTGTACTTTCACGCTGTCAGCGCTTTGATTTTAAACATGTATCGGTAGAGACACTTACAGCTCATATTAAGAATATCGCTAGTCTTGAAAATATTAGTTTTGAAAGTGAAGAGTCTATAAAGATTCTCGCTAGACAAGGTAATGGCTCTGTAAGAGATACTTTGTCGCTTATGGACCAAGCTCTAAGCTTAAGTGCTGAAGAAAGCATTAGTGAGGAGACACTTTTACAATCTCTTGGTCTTGCAAGAGCAGATTCTATAAAAGAGCTAGCTTCCTCTATTTTATTTAAAAACCCTGTGGAAGCATTGAAGGTTTTTGATGAGATCACACTAGATAGCGTAGAGCTTGAAAAACTTTCTAACCAAATTCTTGATAAAATTTTTCTAATCATAGAAAACATTGATAATGCCAAAGCATTAAGTGAACACCTCGTAGATTCAAATCTTGATATCGATACTGCTGAGTTGATGTGGGTTTATGAAGTGTTATTAAAAGATTTTGAATGGGGACTTCAGTCCTTTGATCCACTAAGATCTTTGAGATTTTCTCTTCTTAAAGTTTGTAAAAGAGATGAGATTGTCGGTGCTGGCTCTGGCCAAGTAAAAAAAAAATCCAATAAATTAGAAACTTCTTCTGCACCTATTGAGGTAGAAACGAAAGCTGCTCAACCGGTAGAAGCTCCAGAGCAAGATGTTCAAAAACTTGAAACTCAAGAGCAGCAAGTTCAAAACGTGGAGGCTCAAGAGAAAAAAGAGGCCCGAGTCGAAGACTTGAAGTCTTCTGTTGATGCCATGGTTAAG
>JAGSHJ010000240.1 GCA_023954595.1 Bacteriovoracaceae bacterium
AGTACTTTGGTAGTGAAAATTTCGTAGGAAAACGCATCGAAGGCTACAATGCCAATAAGTGTTTACTCACTAAAGAAGCAGTCAGGGCTTTGCTTGTGGCACAGAAAGAAGCCCAAAAGCATGGACTATCATTGAAGGTTTTCGACTGCTACAGGCCACAGATGGCAGTGGATCACTTTGTCAGGTGGGCAAACGACCTCGAAGATATCAAGACTAAGAATTCTTTTTATCCAAATGTTTCAAAAGATAAGCTTTTTGAACACGGCTATATTGCTGAACGCTCCGGACATAGTAGAGGCTCTACAGTGGATTTGAACTTAGTTAGATTTGAAAACGGAAAGTGGATTGAACTGGATATGGGTACTATTTTTGATTACTTTGATCCAAAAAGCGCCACCAATTCAAAGGTCGGTCAATTGGCCAAGTCAAACAGGCTTCTTTTAAAGAGCATTATGGAAGCCGCTGGATTTAGAAACTACTCCAAAGAGTGGTGGCATTACACTCTAAGGAGCGAGCCTTTCCCTGATACATACTTCAATATCCCGATTAACTAGTTGGCGTAAATTTGGTTTCAATCCAATCCATGAAATCAGAGCTTGCCGCATCTGTAGCAGGAATTGCCTGAGCACCAAGCCGATTAAATATATCGGCTTCTTCTTGATCAAAGACCCTCACAACAAATGGTGTCTCTTTTGCAAATTTAACCACCGCCAGGTTATCACTAAATTTTCTCATTGAAGATATTGCCATGCATGCACCAGATAGGTTGGCTCGGTCCATTACAGATGTGTCACGCCCATTACCTAATATTGAGTGCACTCCCATCTCTTCTAGCTGCCTGACAACACCTATATCATCATCTATCACAACGACTTGTTTTTTTTCGGCCAATAAAGCCTTAACTGCAACCATTGCACTTTCCCCACAACCAAAAAATAGAAAATGCCCAGTCATCAAAAGAGGACGATCTACTCTTCTTGCAAGCATTGCCAAACCACGCATAGCTAGAGAGGCCACTTTCTCGTTTGCCAGAAATGGAGTTAAGATCATAGTTGTCACAGTAACGGAAGTTATAATTCCTAAATGATCCAAACCAATGTGCTTATTACTCATGCCAATCAATGCCAACACAATTGAAAACTCACTTGTTTGCGCCAACAATAAACCACTCTCTAGCCCTATTCTAAAAGGCATTCCCGCAAAGGCCGCAACAGAAAGAGTAAGGGCCGGAGTTGCAAGAATGATAAGCACCGAAAAAAGTGCAACAAGCCAAATATTTTCAGAAACTGGCAGCTCTACAAAAAACCCAAGAATGACAAAAAAGATTGCATTAAAGAAGTTATTTAGTGATGCGAACTGCCCTTTCAAAACTCCACTAATAGGAAAGGAAGAAAGAGAAACGCCGGCCACAAAAGCACCAGCTATAAATGGCAAGTTAAATAAGTGTGAAACTCCCATAAAGAAAAATAAAATACCTAAGGCCATTAAAAGTTGTTGCTCCTCATCCACCTGCTCACCAACCATAAGACGTGGAATAACCCACTTCTTAAAAACGATCCCAATCAATCCCAAGGCCACAACTAAAAATGCGCTCGTGATCATTTCATAAACACCAAGACCAAAACGTTCGAGCACAGAGATAATGAGCATCATGAGAATGTCTTGTATTAAGAGAGCACCGACCATCATCCTTCCAAAAGGCTCAAACATCTCCCCTCTGCTTTTTAATAGTTGAATCACCACAAGTGTAGAGCTAGAACACAAAGCAAGGCCTAGGTAGGAGCTCTCCATCAATCCAAAGCCTAAGAACTGGCAAACAAAAAAGCCTAAAAGGCCTAAAAGTAAAAACTGTGCTGTCCCAATGAAAAAAGCGAGTTTCGTCTTCTCGCCAATCCTCCAAGGGTTTAAGGCGGTGCCAGAGATAAATACCAAAAATATCAGACCAAGAAGTAGAGCATCACGGGCCAAATCGTTATCAATTGGGGCATTAAAATAATCAAGTCCCCCACCGGCCAAAATTAACAAAGGCACATAAGGCAGGCGTGTAAACTTCGCAACCCCAAGGCCGATGGAAGCTGCCATCAGAATTAGAAGCATCTCCATCATGGCAGCTTTACCCCCTGAGACTGCAGTACATTAAAGAGTTTCTTAAGCCATGAAGACTTGCTATCAATAATGTAATCGGCATTAAGTCTTTTTAGATCAGGAATAACCGTACTATCAAAGCCGTGTGCCGCAACGGGTATCCCCATTTTCTTACAGCGGTATACTAATGAGTTATTTACATCCTCAATTCTAAGAGTTGTCACAACAAGTTTTGCACTTTCAAATGAGGCCTCATCAAGCATAGATGAATAGCCTGCATTTCCTATTAAAGTATCGCAAGGAAGCCCCTTCAGTTTTTTAGGGTCATTATCCAGGGACAATACTTCATGGCCTGAGGCGCATAAGCGCTTACTTATTTCCCGTCCCAGAGAGTTCATACCTATGACTATGATGTGATCTTTTCTTCTTCTTGATAGATATTCATCAGGCACTTTTTCTTGAGAAGCATGAAACCTTGCGAGTAGGCCTTTTTTCTTAATCGTGAAATAGATCCTTTCATTATTAGAAATAATAAATGAACTCATCATAAAAGTAGCAAGACCCGTGAATGCCACAATTGCCACAACATCTTTCCCAACAAGTCCTACATCAAATGCAAGGGCCACAAATAGAAACGAAAATTCACTAATTTGCGCAAGTGTGAGCCCAGTAACGAAAGAGGTTCTCTCATTAAAATGTTGTCTTTTTAATATAATGAAAAAGATAAAAACCTTACCAATCATCACAAAGACACTAAAGACCAGCGCCATCTTCCAAGACTCCAGCGCAGTTGCCAGATCAATCTTCATACCTAGTGCTATAAAGAAAATTCCTATAAAGAAGTTAACAAGTGGGTGAACCCTCTGTTTGAGACTATTTGATAGAGGCAGCTGCGCAAGGCTTATCCCCGCCAAAAATGCTCCAATCTCTGGAGATAAGTGAAGATAGTGAGCACAGACTACGAATAAAAAGCACCAACTCAAACTCCATATGAGAAGGATTTCAGCTGAAGAAGAGGCCCAATCCATGAGTTTAAGAAGGAATTTTTTTGATATAAACCATGCTGTTGCGGCAAGAATAACGACCGATGCCAACGCTTTTAAAAACGCAATGCCCATTTGCAAAGGTCCCATTGCCACGCCACCTTCAAGCCCATAGAGTTCAGTTAAGGCCAGTATGACAACCAGATCCTGTACCAACAGAACACCAATAGAGATTCTTCCATATAAAGCATCTAAATGCTTTTTCTCACCTAGAAGCTTTACCACTAACACCGTAGAGCTAAATGTCATGGCAATACCAAGAACAAAGGACTCAATAAAAGAGAAGCCACTTACTAGAGAGATCCCAACCCCTAGAGTTGCACTTATGAATACTTGGCAAACCCCGGTTATAAGTGCGTCTTTTCCAATATCTTTTACTTTTGCAAGACTCAACTCCATACCAACAAGAAATAGCAGTAAGGCGATACCGGCCTTTGATATAATATGAACTGCACCTAGGCTTTCTTGCAGAATTTCTTTATCCATTACTGCCAATTCAACCTGTCCTAAAATAAGGCCTGTGAAAATATACAGGGCAACATGGGGCATTTTTATCTTTCTAGTCAGTACAATCCCAACACTTGCGCAAACGACCATCGTCCCAATTGTTTGCAGTGTGATCATGTCCCACATTATTCCTCCCCGACTTAATTGAACTTAAGATTTCCGAAGTTAATCCCTCTAATTACACCAATATTTATAAATTATGACTACTTAGGGCCGTTTACAAATTTGACACTCTCTAAACAAATTTCAATTTCGGCCAGTTTATAGGCCATGTGCAAGTAAAGTTTAATCAGATTGAAATAAATTAACCCAACAAAGGAATGCCTTATGATCTCAAAGTTCTTGGCCACGGCCATGCTGCTTTCAACAAGTAGTGTATTTGCCAACACACCAGAGTTTAATTTTAAAGATGTTGATCCTCTGTCTTACTATCAACAAGAGGATATTAAGGAAGGAATTGATCTTAGATCTAAAGCTCAAAAAGATTTCGCGAGCTTTAATGAGAATAATCAAATAGATCTTGAGCAAACACTCGCACCGGATGATTACTACACTCTAGAAGAACTTAGAGAGACCTTAAAAGGAACTAAGTCTTTCTACATCCCTCTAGATATTAATAAAAAGAATCTCGCAATTTTTGCGGCGACTACAAGTATAGGACTGGTACTTTTTAAAAATGATCAAGAGATCATGGATTATGTTCAAGATACAAAGTCCCAGACTGTTCGAGAATCAGCAGATTATATGAACGATCAAGTCCCTAAGGCCGTCCCAGTTGTAGCACTTGGTTCTTATTTCTTAGGGATTACACTAAAAAACGGGGAACTAAAGCAAGCAGGTTTAATTGCAATCACCGGTGGTTTAGCAACAGGGCTTGTAACCCAGGCCTTTAAATATACCTTTGGTAGAAAGCGTCCAAACCAAGATGCCGGTCCCTATGATTTTTTTAATCCAGGCCACCATTCTTTTTTCTCAGGCCACACCTCCTCTGCCTTCTCTCTTGCAACTGCAATAGCGGAAGTTTATGGCGACAAGAACAAGGCCGTGCCTTATTTGGCCTATGGAGCAGCAGCTTTTGCGGCCTACGCTAGAATGTATGATAACAAGCATTGGGCCAGTGATGTTTTCTACGGTGCAATAGCGGGACATTTGGTTACAAAGCTAGCGGCCAACTACTTCAGATCCCCTGACTATGCCAAAGGTCTTAGCGTGTATCCGGCCATCGGAGAATATGGTGATTTTCAACTAAATGTTCATTACCAAAAGAGGCCAAAACCAAGACCTTTTAAGTGTGTTAAATTTAAAGATCCATATATGAGAGCACAAACATGTTTCTATGAAGCATTTCTAAGAAGCC
>JAGSHJ010000544.1 GCA_023954595.1 Bacteriovoracaceae bacterium
CGAGCTAGCAGGTCAACTTGCAGATTTAGCTCAAACAATGAAAAAGAGATGGCTTAGCTACCTTCCTAAAGAGGACCATGTTCTAAAAGTTGATTTAGTTGAAGGAGCACCATTAGCAAAAAGCTTAAGCGTTGAAGATAGTAAGAGTCTAATCTACTTCTCAAACCTCTTTCCACACGGTGCTCATGCTTTTGATTTAGCAAGTGGTAGAGAGCTGGTGGGAATGAGTAATAACATGGCAAGATTTCTGGTTGTTTCTGGAAAGGCCTATGTGCAAACCTCTGTGAGGTTCTTTGACCGCGAGGAAGCTAAGAAGCTTGAACTTCAACTTAAATCTCTTGGACATACCTTTGGCTACTCAGTTGAAAGTGCTTCAGAGTATCCAAGTTGGAAGCCAGCATTTGAAAATCCAATATTAGAGACAGTCAAAAGTGTCTATAAGGAAACTTTTAATGCAGAAGCTGAAGTCACTGCTATACACGCCGGTCTAGAGTGTGGCATTCTTAAGGATAAAATAGGAGAAATTGATGTTGTCTCTTTTGGCCCTACAATCATGGGAGCTCACTCCCCGGATGAAAGGATTGAAATAGAGTCAGTCAGCAAGTTCTGGCTATTATTAAAAAATGTATTAGCTAAAATTTAGGAGAAGTTGTGTCTTATCAAGTTTACAAAATGATTCATGTTGTTTCTATCGTACTGTTTTTTGCTCTGTATATGTCTGCGAGTGTTAAAGACAGTAAAAACATCAAAAAAGAAGTTATCTTCAGCGGTATTATCCTTATGGTTATTCTAGTTTCAGGCTTTGGACTGATTGCTAGACTTGGGATGGCACATGGCGCTGCTTGGCCACTGTGGCTAAAGCTAAAACTTGCTATTTGGACTGTAATTGGACTTGTTGGTCACACAATTCTTAAAAGATTTGCGGCCCATAGGTTGAAGTTCTTTTGGATAGCGTTTGTATTATTGATATGCGCTTCATATTTAGCTAATTATAAAATAGGCTAAATTTGCCAAGGCGCGGGAATATTTTTACAATTAGATAATGATTCGTTTAATTATCAAATTTTATATTCTAATTCTGCTTGCGGATATGGTTCTGAGTTACTTCCCACAGTTTCACAACAACGAAATTGTGAAGAATATTAGAAAGGCCGCCGACTTTACAGAGCGGCCAATTCGCAAGTTATTGCCTCCTGATTTACCGTTTGATTTCAGCCCACTGGTTGTTATCTTGCTTTTAAATCTGTTAATGGCAATTTGGTAGAGTTTAAGTTTTTATAAACAAGGATGTTTATGTTTCAAGATGACATTGAGCTATTGGTGGCCCAAACCTTTAAGGGTGCTGATTCTTATTCTGGTTCCTCTGAGTTTCCATGGTCAAGCGTTGACGATGATTTTATGGAGATTCCAAGTGATACTCCAGGGGTTCTCTACTATCTACAAAAGAACGCATCAACATTTGTAATAAGAATGATTGAGTCTTCTGACTTGAGAGCTCTACGCGAAAGAATCCTGGCTACACCTGAGGAATATCCAAGTCTTAGACTTTTAAGCTCTGACGATGAGAGAACTCTTGAAGAGAAATTGAACTTCTTTGAGTGTGACAACCTTCAAATTGCGAAGTCGTTGAGAAGGCAGCTAGCTAATAAACGTTTTCCTCTTCATGAAGAAAGAATC
>JAGSHJ010000561.1 GCA_023954595.1 Bacteriovoracaceae bacterium
AAATGGCTAAGTTTAACAGCAGTATCGTCTTCTAAATATGAAAGGGTTTTGTCTAAGCTATAAATGTCTTCAAGTTTTTGAGCACGCTCCTTCTCAGTGGTCTCTGGATTGTTTAATATAGACTCAACCAATTCGGTACCAACAAGAAGCTCTAGAGATTTAAGTAAATCGACCGCTATTTCTTGTTTTTTAGTAAGTGCTAATCGCATTCCCAATCCAAATTCTGCATTATCTTCAAATAAAGAGTTTGCCCAAGCTGGACCTTGACCTTTCGCATTGGTTTTGTAGGGAGTTGTAGGGAGGTTTCCTCCATAGATAGAAGAGCAACCTGTTGCATTCGCAATCATGATGCGATCTCCGTAAAGCTGAGTAAGCAGCTTAATATAAGGTGTTTCTCCACAACCAGAACAAGCTCCTGAGAATTCAAAGAGCGGTTCTAGAAATTGAGACCCCTTTAAATTGGTTACTTGTAACTCTGTTCGATCGTAATTAGGAAGATTCACAAAGTAATCCCAATTGGTGTTTTCAGCTTTTTCAACACTTCATTTTTTGTGCATGTTGATCGATTTGAAATTAGGGTTCTCTTTACTTACTGCGGGACATACCGCAACACAAAGATCACAACCAGTACAATCTTCTGGAGATACCTGTAACACATAAGACTCCTCTGCTTTAGAGAATGGTCGACCTTTGGCAGGCACTGATTTTAGAGTCGAAGGGGCATCTTTTAATAGATCATTTGAAACGACATTAGCTCGAATTGCGGCATGCGGACATATAGCTACACATTTATTACATTGTGTACAGATGTCTTCGTCATCCCAAATGGGAATAAAATCTGCAATACCCCTTTTTTCGTATTGGGAGGTTCCCATAGGGAAGGTCCCATCGACTGGAAATGCACTTACTGGCAATTCATCCCCTTGACCGGCTAAGATCTTACCTAAAACTTCTTTCACAAATGGATTTGGATTGCCAGACATCATTGGTTTCAACTCAGAATCACTCGTTATTTGTTTTGGATAATCTACTTTTTGAAGATTTTCAAGAGATGTATCAACCGCATTAAAGTTCATTTGTACAACTTTATCACCTTTATGAGAATACGACTTAACAATGGCATTCTTAATTTTCTGAATGGCCTCATCCTTAGGTAAAATACCAGATATGGCAAAGAAGCAAGTTTGTAATACGGTGTTCGTACGTTTCCCTAATTTTGCTTCATGAGCAACTTTTGTTGCATCTATAACATAGAATTCAAGCTCATTCTTAATAATTTCTTCTTGCATGAGTTTTGGAAGATTGTCCCATATCTCATTCTTATCATAAGGAGAGTTTAGCAAGAAAGTTCCACCTGTTTTAACATGATCGAGAATGTCATATTTTTCTATAAAATTAAATTGATGGCATGCTACAAAATTTGCCTTGTGAATCAGGTAAGTAGAATATATTGGATCCGGCCCGAATCGCAAATGTGAAATAGTTTGAGCTCCAGCTTTTTTAGAATCATAAACAAAATAACC
>JAGSHJ010000291.1 GCA_023954595.1 Bacteriovoracaceae bacterium
CGTACTTTCAAGCCTGAAAGAGATGGTCTTTTTTGTGCCAAAATCTTTGGACCCGTAAAAGATTATGAATGTATTTGCGGTAAGTATAAGAGAATGAAGCATAGAGGTGTAGTTTGTGAAAAGTGTGGCGTTGAAGTTACTCTTTCTAAAGTACGTCGTGAAAGATGTGGTCATATCGAATTAGCAGCACCTGTTGCTCATATTTGGTTCTTAAGATCTCTTCCTTCAAGAATTGGTGCCATTCTTAATCTAACGCTTAAAGAACTTGAAAAAGTTCTTTACTACGAAGCCTATATCGTAACAGCGACTTCAGAAGAAAACGAAGAAGCCGGACTTGAAGTAGGGGCTGTGATTTCTGAGCAACTATTTAATGACCTTAAAGAAAAGGGAATTAAATTTGAAGCTGGGATGGGCGGTGAAACAGTTAAAGAACTTCTAAGAAAAGTTGATATCGATATTGATAACAAAGAGCTTAGAAGAGCCTTAATGAACACAACGACTGAGATTGCTCGTCAGAAATTAGTTAAGAGATTAAAAGTTGTTGAATCTCTTCTTAAGTCTGAGAACAAGCCTGAGTGGTTCATGATGGAAGTTATTCCTGTACTTCCACCAGATCTAAGACCTCTAGTTCCTCTAGAGGCTGGTAGATTTGCTACATCTGATCTTAACGACCTTTACCGTCGTGTGATTAACAGAAATAACAGACTTAAAAGACTAAAAGAGCTTAATGCTCCTGAAATTATTATCCGTAACGAAAAGAGAATGCTTCAAGAAGCAGTAGATGCTCTTTTTGATAACGGAAGAAGAGGGAAGGTTTTTACTGGAGCTAATAAGCGTCCACTAAGATCACTTTCAGACATGCTTAAAGGTAAGCAAGGTCGTTTTAGACAAAACCTTCTTGGTAAACGTGTCGACTATTCAGGTCGTTCAGTTATCGTTGTTGGTCCATCACTTAGACTTCACCAATGTGGTCTTCCAAAACTAATGGGTCTAGAGCTATTCAAACCTTTTATCTACAATAAGCTTATTGAGAAAGGTCACTGTACAACAATTAAAGTTGCTAAACGTATGGTTGATTCTCAAAGCCAGGAAGTGTGGGATATCCTTGATGAAGTTGTTCAAGAACATCCAGTACTTCTTAACCGTGCACCTACTCTTCACCGTCTTGGTATTCAAGCATTTGAACCAATTCTTATTGAAGGTAAGGCTATCAATCTTCACCCGCTTGTTTGTACAGCTTTTAACGCTGACTTCGACGGAGACCAGATGGCCGTTCACGTTCCTCTTTCTCTTGAAGCTCAGATTGAGTGTCGTGTTCTTGCAATGTCGACAAACAATATTCTATCACCGAAAGATGGTAACCCGATTATCGTTCCATCACAGGATATCGTTCTAGGTTTATACTATATGACTAGAATTCGTCCTTATGCTCGTGGATATGGAAAAACATTCTCTTCAAAAGAAGAAGCTCAGTTTGCATACCATTCTGGAAACCTTCACTTACAAGCGCCAATTAAAGTTCGTATTGAAGGTGAGATGGTTGAAACTACTTGTGGACGTACATTTGTTTATGATGCGGTTCCAAGTTGTTTAACTTATGCAGATATTAACAAAGTTCTAGGCAAAAAACCTCTTGGAGCTCTAATTGATCATGCCTATAGAATCGGTACAGAGAAGGACACTGTTCTTCTTGCTGACTCTTTAATGAGACTTGGTTACTCATACGCTACTAAAGCGGGTATTTCGATTAACGTTAATGATATGACTATCCCTGATGAAAAACCAAATATTCTTGGTGCTGCATCAGCTGAAGTTGATAAAATTACTGAAGAATATAACGAAGGTTCAATTACAAACGGTGAACGTTACAATAAGATCGTTGACGTTTGGGCCCAGACTAATGAGAAGCTAACTAAAGTTATGCTTGAGCAAATTTCAACAGATACTTTTACAAGTGATGTAAAAGGCGAAGAAGAAATTAAAGCTCCTTCATTTAACGCACTATTTATGATGGCTGACTCAGGAGCAAGGGGTTCTACAACCCAGATGAGACAGTTGGCAGGTATGCGTGGTCTTATGGCAAAACCTTCAGGTGAAATTATTGAAACACCTATTACGGCAAACTTCCGTGAGGGGCTGGACGTTCTTCAATACTTCGCTTCTACCCACGGTGCCCGTAAGGGTCTAGCCGATACGGCACTTAAAACAGCAAACTCTGGTTACCTAACGAGACGTTTAGTTGATGTTGCTCAAGATGGTATTATCAGAAACGAAGATTGTGGTTCTCAAGACGGTATTGTTCTTACTTCTAGAATTGAAGCCGGTGAGATTGTTGAGCACGTTGCTGAAAGAGCAATGGGACGTGTTACTTCAACTCCAATTGTTGATCCTTCAGGATCAGAAATTTTCCCTCGTGGATACATGCTTACTGAAGATGATTACGCTATTCTAAAAGAAAGAGAAGTCGATCAGATTAAAGTTAGATCGGTTCTTACATGTCGTGAGAGACACGGTTTCTGTGCTCTTTGTTTTGGACGTGACCTTGCTCGTGGAACGATGGTTTCAGTTGGTGAGACAGTTGGTGTTATTGCTGCTCAGTCGATTGGTGAACCTGGTACACAGCTTACCATGCGTACTTTCCACGTTGGTGGTACGGCGACTGCTGGTGCACAGGTTAACAAAACGGAAGTTAGAACAGCCGGTATTATTCATTTAGAAAATGTTACTTTTGCAACTACTGCAACAGGCGACAAAATTGTAATGAATAAAGTTGGTGAGATTATTGTTAAGACAGCTCAAGGAGCTGAAAAAGAAAGATACCCAACTCCATATGGAGCCAAATTATTTGCAGTAGAAGGTGATGAGGTTAAAGTTGGTGATAGAGTAGTTGAATGGGACCCGTTCTCAATTCCTCTTCTAACAGAAGTATCAGGTACAATTAAATATGAAGACCTAATTTCTGGATCAACTGTTAATGAACAAGTTGATGCGGTTACAGGTCTTACGAATAGAATTGTTACAGAATCTAAAGATCCGTCTCTTCAACCAAGAATCACTGTTGTTGATTCTGAAGGGAAGCCGATCATAATTCCTGGAACAAAAAGACATGCTAGCTATCGTCTTCAAGTTGGTGCCAATATTATGGTACAAGACGGAGATAAGATTGAGGCAGGTTCTGCCGTATCTAAACTTGCTCGTGAAACGACCAAGACAAAGGATATTACCGGTGGTCTTCCAAGAGTTGCTGAGCTTTTTGAAGCTCGTAATCCAGCCAACGCTGCTCAGATTGCTGACATCGCTGGTACGATTGAGTTCGGTCCAGAGCTAAGAGGAAATAGAAAAATTCTTGTTAGACCTGAAGATGGTGGAGAACCTGTAACTTATAGTGTTCCGAAAGGACGTTATGTAATTGTTAATGAAGGAGATTATATCCGTGCCGGTGAGCCGATCATGGATGGACCTTCAAACCCACATGATATTCTAAGAGTTATGGGTATTAAGGCCCTAGCTCGCTATATCGTTGATGAGATCCAAGAAGTTTATAGACTTCAAGGTGTTAAGATCGATGATAAACACATCGAAGTTATTGTAAGTCAGATGCTTAAGAAAGTGCTTATTACTGATTCTGGTGATTCACACTTTATTGCTGGTGACTCAATTACTAAGGGATTATGGATGGAGACTAATGAGGAGCTCGTTGCAAACGGCGAAGCACCTGCTCAGGCCAGACCATTACTTCTTGGTATTACAAAAGCTTCATTAACTACGGATTCATTTATTTCTGCAGCATCTTTCCAAGAGACAACGAAGGTTCTTACCCAAGCTGCTCTTGAAGGAAAAAGTGATGCTCTAAGAGGTCTAAAAGAAAACGTAATTATGGGACGCCTTATTCCTGCAGGGACCGGTATTTCGAAATACCGCGACTTTGATGCGGTGTGTGAGGATATTGTTGAGCCAGGTGCTGAAGAAGCAGCACCATTTATGGTTTAAAGAGGTAAATATACTTGTACTAGCTAGTTTGCGGTGTTACATAGACTAGCTAGTTTTTAAATGTTGAGCTAAATGTTGATTTAAGGGAGCTGAGAATGCCAACGATTAACCAGTTAATCCGTAAAGGTAGAACTGACAAATTTTCAAAAACTAAATCACCTGCTTTGAAGGCCTGTCCTCAAAGACGTGGTGTTTGTACTAGAGTTTACACAACGACTCAAAAGAAACCTAACTCTGCTATGAGAAAGGTTTGTAGAGTTAAGCTTACC
>JAGSHJ010000328.1 GCA_023954595.1 Bacteriovoracaceae bacterium
ACTAAGAATATAGTGATCGCCACAGGTGCCCGTCCAACGGTACCACCAATCCCTGGACTAGATACAGTAGACTATTTAACAAGTGACACTCTTTGGGATGTAAATGATCTACCTAAGAAGCTCATTGTTCTAGGTGGTGGCCCAATTGGATGCGAAATGGCACAAGCATTCGCACGCTTGGGATCTGAGGTCACTATAGTTGAAATGGGACCTCGTCTAATGCGAGTTGAAGACCAAGATGTTTCAGACTTCGTTTTAAAGAAATTCACATCAGAGGGCATCAATGTTCTCTGTGGACATAAAGCACAGAGTTTTTCTAATGATAATGGAAAATTCACACTTCTTTGTGAGGGACCTGAAGGAACAGTCGAGTTGAGCTTTGACAAAGTTCTTTTAGCACTTGGAAGAAGTGCCAATACAAGTGGTTTTGGACTAGAAGAATTGGACATCAAGCTTGATAAGAATAAGACTATTGCAAACAATCAATTTCTGCAAACCAACTATCCAAATATCTATGCAGCAGGCGATGTTGCAGGCCCATTTCAATTTACACACACTGCAAGCCACCAAGCGTGGTATGCAAGCGTCAATGCTCTAGTTTCTCCGTTTAAACGCTTCAAAGTTGATTACAGAGTCATCCCATGGTGCACCTTTGTAGACCCAGAAGTTGCCAGAGTAGGAATTAACGAGCAAGAGGCACAGGCCCAAGGGATTGAGTATGACATTGTTCATTATGGCCTAGATGACCTTGATAGAGCAATTGCGGACTCCGAAGACGAAGGTTACATAAAGGCACTTACAGCTAAAGGTAAAGACAAAATTTTAGGTGTCACTATAGTAGGTACCCATGCCGCAGATCTCATCGCTGAATTCACTTTGGCCATGAAGTACAACCTAGGCCTTAACAAAATTCTTGGCACTATACACCTCTACCCTAGCTACCCGGAAGCAAACAAGTTTTTAGCAGGCCAATGGAAGCAAGCAAACAAACCAGAGACCCTATTAAAATATGTAGAAAAGTTCCATGCGTTTAGACGCAAATAACCAAGGAAATATAATGGAAAATAAAAATTTAAAAGTTGCCCTTCTTGCACTTAGATTAGGCGTATTTATTGTTATGTTTATGTGGACGCTAGACAAGTTCATTAACCCTGCTCACTCTATGGCCGTATGGGGTAAGTTCTACTTTCTAGGTGGGATGTCTGAAACCATCATGTATATAGCAGGTGGCGCACAAATGATAGTGGTACTTATGTTTCTTGCAGGCTTCGCCAAGCGTTTTAGCTATGCAGTGATTTTATTGCTTCATTCAGTATCAACTTTTTCAGCTTTTGCTAAATATCTTGAACCTTGGTCAAATCTGTTATTTTTTGCAGCTTGGCCCATGCTTGCAGCGTGTTTAGCACTTTTTCTTCTAAGAGATGAAGATACCCTATTTAACGTTTCAAAATGAATGACTTTTTAAATGAACGATATTTAACTCTAGGTTTGGTGGTCTCTACGGCCATCATTCTTTTCATTGTAGAAAAGATTTATCCCTTGCGACAAGCAAAGGAAAAACTCTTTCCTAGACTTCTAAGTAACTTTGTCATGGCGGCCATGACATTCATTGCCGCTAACATATTTGTAAGACCTATGGCAATGAAGGCACTTGATTTGACAACCACAAGTGGTCTGGGGGTTCTGCAATACCTTGACCAGTCACCAGTAGTAAGTGCGGTGCTAGGTTTTCTACTTTTAGACGTCAGTTTTTACTATTGGCACCGACTTAACCATAAAATTCCATTTCTGTGGCGTTTTCATAACGTTCATCATTCTGATCCAGACCTTGATGTTTCAAGTGGATTTCGTTTTCACTTTGGAGAGGTTGCACTCTCCTCTATTTTTAGGTTTGTACAAGTTATTTTGATTGGTCCTTCTCTTGCAATATATCTAGGTTATGAATTTGTATTCCAAATAGCGACCTTCTTTCATCATAGTAATTTACGGATACCTAGAACTTTTGAAAGACTACTTCGAATCGTTATTGTGACTCCTAGGATGCATGGAATGCATCACTCTAACTATAAACTAGAAACGGACTCTAACTATTCGGTGGTGTTAAGTTTATGGGACAGGATTCATAGAACTTTCACCCAAGACATCCCTTTTGAGAACGTCGAGATTGGTGTGCCCGGATATTCAGATGCCGTTGACAATAATATTTCTAATTTAGTTGCCTCACCTTTTAGAAAACCAAAAGATTACTGGTCCGGTAGGATCAAAAGAACGGAGTAATAATTGCACCTATAAACTTATAGGAGTTAATTATGAATAGTATAGCACTTGTCTTTTTCGCTTTGCTATTAACATCATGTGGTGACATGTGGAATGAGCGTCGCTATGACAAAGGTGAATTTGATCAGCAGCGTGAACAAGTTGAGGACGACAACGACATACTGCAGGTTCTGCCTGAAGAGGTGGAGGAAGCAGAGTAGATTTAGATTAGACGCCAATATCTTGTATGCTGAGAATTAGATAAAATAAGCTATTGAATAACAAAAGGTTGTTTTATGCTTAAGTATTTTATTTTGGCCTCAATCGTATCTATGCCTCTATTCTCCATGGAAAAATTTACAGATGATTTTGTATTAAAAGATGTGAAAGTAGATGGAAGGTTTGCCCACATAACACTCGAACACTCCCAAACTTTTTCACCTACACGATTTGAGTTAATTCCATTTCAAAGTTGTAGAGAGTCCTTTCCACCTCAATGCTCTGCAACTGTTGTAAGACTTGATCACCAATTTCAAGCAGATCAAAGAACACAAACAACAATTGAGGTGGATATGGTAGAAACTTTCGGTTATGAAGGACCAGTAAATGTTGTAATCAGAGGCGCTGACAGAGAAATTAAAGTTAGCTATTAACTACTCTGCCTTGGGGAAGTATTTGGTTCGATTAACTTTAAGGAGTTGGTTTTTTAAAATCACCTTCTGAGCTAGTAAGAAAACCTTTGAATCAATTTTAACCATTATTCCTTCTACAATGACGTTTGAGCCACTATCCACAATTCGGTTAAGTCTATCAGCGTCACCAAGGTCAACAACCAACTCTTCGTGACCTATTTTTGTCTTAATCAAGATTACAATATTGTCCTTATTCGTATTTTTAAAACTAACTTTTTTTACATTAAGAATTTTACCTTCCACTCTTCTAGATGGATTTGCTGCCTCACAGTATAAAACAGGTAAAAGAAATAGAAGTAATGAAAGTAGATACTTATGTGGATTGAAAAATAAATTCTTATTATTGGAGCTTAAATTCATAAAAATCGTATTCCCAATCTCTTGGATTATATTCTCTAGTCACATCAAAATCAGGCTCATATTCCTCATATAACTCTTCCATTTCGTCTCTAACAAAGACAGGGTCTTCTACATTCTCAAACCGCTTAGGCGGCCCAGAAGAGCACGAGAGAAGCAAGATTTGGGATACCAAAAGAGTATGGTAAAGCTTGAGCATAATGTCCCCCTGCCCTCAACACTTGCAGGCCCTATACCTATTTGATGGCCCTTGTTTGTAGCGTAATTTTTAGGCATGATAGGAAGATAAACTTAGTCCAGTGAGGAAGCATGAAAAATGATGAGTTAACTTCAAAGCCATTTGAGCAAGTCATAAATAATGGTCCCTATCCAATTCGTTTTCCAAAAATGAGCCAACTTGAACAGGATCAGGAATGGTGTGAAGTTTTGATCGATGGAAAATGGACCAAGGTAAGGTTTCATGACTACACCGACGTTTATAAAGTGCCTGGTTTATATGAGACTTTGTTCTACAGAACGTTAATGTGTAATAGCCCTAACCGTGTAACGAATCTTTTAGGTGAAGTTTTAGTTGAACAGAATCAAAAGCCTGAAGATTTGAGAGTGCTAGACTTTGGTGCAGGA
>JAGSHJ010000401.1 GCA_023954595.1 Bacteriovoracaceae bacterium
AAACAACAGCTTCTACACAAAGCTGATTGAGGGTTATGAGAATGCATGTGAATTATTCCCAGAGCGCTTTAAAGTGATCGATGGAAGAAACGCTGCAGATGTTGTTTCGCAAGAGATTTTGTCCGCAACTGAAGATCTGATCAAAGGCTAAACCATGGACACCACTCAAAAAAACCTCGTTAGTAAGGCCGTAGCAGGAAACCTTGGGCACTTCTTCATAGTGAATCCTCCAGGAAGAGCAAAAGACCCTAAAAAAGATCTAATGCGTTGGGTTCAAGACGTTGTTCAATCTTATTTCATGGCCAATGAATCAAAGACTGAAGACATCAAAAATAACGAGGACATCCTTGTCATCGATGAAGAGATGATCAACAAGAAATTCTATGACAAGAGCATAGTGGATCTAGTGAGTAAGTTTCTATCTCACTTACCAACCAGGGCAGATAGAAAGTTTGTAATAATAGAAGATCTTGGAAAGATGTCTGATATTCACAACAACAAGCTTTTAAAGGTTTTTGAAGAGCCACCTGTAAACGCCACAATATTTTTAATTAATCCAAACTCCTTGAAAGTTCTTCCAACAATAGCTTCAAGAGCAGTTTTTATTCGTGCAATGATCCGCCAACAAGAACTTGGCCAAAGTAATTTGGAAACATGGGTGAAGAAGCTTGAAAAAAAGAATATGCACCAGTTCTGTGACTTCTTTAAAACAAGAAAAGAAGAAGAGATGGCCCTAGCTCAGGCACTAATAGACAGAATAGAGCCAAATACTCGTGCCGCACTATTTCGCAAAGCACAAAGATACTTAAAAGAACACGCTGAAGACTCTATATATAACCATAATAGTTACTCTCGTTTAGCTCAACTAAGAGAAATTTATTTAGAAGTCTCAGAAGGGATGGGCCTTGGGGCAAATTCTTGACTGATCGCTTGAATAACTAGACAATACTTCACTTGAGAGATGAAATTCACGGAATATAAATGAACGAAAATACAGGCTCCGAGAGCGAGAGCTCAGAAAATATAGACCAACAAAACCTCGTGCCTCAATCTTCAATTAAAGAAGAGGTTACCGAATCAAACTGTCGCTTTCAGCCGGGTCAACCGCTGAAGTTTGTGAGAGTTAGATTTCCTGGTCACGCACGAAGCTACCCTTTCCTAATTGGTCAAAGAAAGCTTGTATACGGACAAAAAGTTATGGCCATGAGTGATCGTGGTATGGCCGTAGGTTACGTCAACTCATTCACCTATGAACTTCCATTTGATAAATCAATGCTTCCACTTAAAAGCATCAACAAAATTGCAAGTGAAGAAGACGTAGCTAGTGAACAAGAAATTTATCATCGTCAAAAGTCCACTGAGACTCTATGCCAACGTCTTATAGACAAGCACAACCTGGATATGAATTTAACTCACGTTGAATTCACTCAATTTGGTAAGAAAGTTGTTTTCTACTTTGTTGCTCCTGCAAGAGTAGACTTCAGGGGTCTTGTTAAGGATCTAGTTGGTGAATTAAAACTAAGAATTGAACTTCGCCAAATTAGTGTTCGTGACCGTTCTGCTTCTATGGGAGCATTAGGTCCATGTGGGAGAGAGCTTTGTTGTTCTTCATTCCTATCTAGATATGGAAACGTTTCAATCAAAATGGCAAAGAACCAAAACCTGACTTTGAACTACTCAAAGCTCAATGGTGTTTGTGGCCAGTTAAAATGTTGTCTTCAATACGAGGACGAAGTTTATCTTCAAAAGCGTAAAGCTTTACCACCAGAGGGCTCTTTCATTGAGACGACTAATGGTGATAAAGGCAAGATCTTTCGCCTTCACATATTAAGTGAGCAATTTGACGTTCTTACAGAGCGTGGAAAAATCAAAAGATACACACAAAGCTATTTCAAAAGAAAGCTCAAGCGAACTGACGTGAACATGCCAGATCGTTTTGAAAACATCTCTGATGAAACAAACACGGTTCTAGGTCTGAATGATGTTGAAGCACAGAGATCAAGACAGTTTGAAAATGATATGAATAAGCTTAAAGTTAAGGCCGGAAAATACGCATCTGAAGTATTTGAAGAACTGACTGGGGTTTCTCAGGAGGAACAACAAGTTACTCCACAGCAAAAAGAAGCAGAAAAAGAAAAAGAGCTTCTTAAAGTTGAAAGAGAAGCTTATCAGAAACAAGCTAAATCAACTCAAGATAGAAAACCTGTGTCTACACCAAGACCGACAGAAAAAGCGCACAGCGAGAGCTCTGATGATCAAAAATCAGAACAAGACCGTGCAGCAAAACCAAGACAAGATCGTGGCGATAGACGTCCTAAAGGTAAGAGACCTCCTCGCAAGGGTGGTCAGAACAAACGTAGAGGACCTAGGCCTGATCAAAAAGCGAATCCAAAGGATTCCAATAAGTCTTAATCTTAAACGGTTATAATGGGACAAATAAAGCTCATACACACTTCCGATTGGCATTTGGGAAAACGACTTTATCGTAAAGATAGAGAACAGGAACATTTGCTTTTTCTTCAATGGCTTGTTGGTTACCTAAAACAAGAACAGGCTGATGTATTGGTTATCGCCGGAGATATCTTTGACTCCCCGACTCCTCCACATAGTTCTCTAAAGCACTATTATGACTTTCTAAAAGAAGTTAATGATCTGGGTATCCATACTGTTGTCATTAGCGGAAACCATGACTCTCAAGGTCTTATTGCCGCTCCAAAAAACCTTCTAAAGGACAATAAAACTCACCTGTACTCAAGACTTGAAACTGAGCTTGATCGCAATATTTGTAAGCTTGAAATTAATGAGCAAAAGCTCTGGATTAAGTGTCTGCCATATTTTAGAAATTACGAACTAATCAAACTTGCTCAAGAGTTAGAGCTTTTTGATGAAGAACTTCCAAGAGAAGATATCTTCAAAAAGGTTCTTAAGCATTTCTTCGACTTTTGGCCAGAGGGTGAGAGTCCTTCTAGTAGGATGCTCCTATCACACCATGTATTTGGAGATTACGCAGCAACTGGTTCTGAGCATTTCATTGGTCTGAGTGGGATTGAGTCGGTCTCGATCGACTGGCTAAAAGGGAATGTAGATTATGCGGCCCTTGGTCATATTCACCAATTCCAAACACTATCTAAGGAACCGATGGCCGTATATACAGGCTCACCTATTCAGATGCGTTTTTCCGAGAGAAAACAAAAGCATGTA
>JAGSHJ010000088.1 GCA_023954595.1 Bacteriovoracaceae bacterium
TATTGATCTCTTTCCTTCTAATTTATAAAGGTCTTGAGCGTTAGCAATCAATTTTCTAAGCTCATTAACCCCGGCCATGACGGCGTTGAAGTTGTAGAGCTCTAAGCCTGCTTGGTTGGCCAAGATGGTTGCTAGGGTTGTTTTCCCGGTACCTGGAGGGCCCCAGAATATAATGTGAGGTAACCTATTGAAATTTAGTCGTTCGATTCGTCTTTTTGCACTGGCCTGCCCAAAGTATTCATCGAGGCTGTTCGGTCGAACTTCATATGCCAAGGGGGCTGGCGCTGCACTTTCTTTTTGAAAAAGTCCCATTTGGTCCTTCATATTGGCTCCTTGCGATTTGGTTGACATATATACCGCTTTTGAATTAATTTATCCAAGTTTTTACTTTTTCCCAGTGTTTTACACTGGTTAGCGCCAAATAGAAGGAGGTGAATTCATATGCAAAATATCTACTTAAAAGTCGACGAAAGATTTGGAGTGGACAAGACTCTTAGAAAATTTAAGAGAATGTGCGACCACTACGGCATCGTTAAAGAGTATCGCTCTCGCCAAGAATACAAAAAACCTTCTATTTTAAAGGTTGAAAAAGTTGAGGCAGCTGAGAAGAGAAGAAGAAAGACCAGCCTTAAAGGTTTCAAAAAGACAAAGATCTAATGATAGCGGGACCACTTTGGTCCCGTTTTTTTATCCCTTTGTATTCAAACTTACTTTTAAAATGTTATTCCATCTTCGGTGCATAACATTCAATAGAGTGGATATCTGTTTGTTAGGATTATAGTTTCTTTTAGTTAGACGAACATTTAACATGTTCCACCTGATATTTAATTCATTTAGATTCTTTTTAAGGAAGTCCTGTCTATTCTGGTATAAGACAAAGGTCTCAACTGGACGAATGAAGTTTGCCCAGTAGCTTGTTATTTCATTTTTAAACAGCTCATTTGAGTTTTGAAATAAAAAGGTGTGGAACTTGTCGTAGAGGTAGTTTAGCTCATCCGAGAATCCCATAGCATCAAAGTCTAAGTTTCCAGTAAGCTTCACTTGAAAACTCATATTTTGAATTTTAAAAATGTTTCTGGAAATACTCTGTGCCAAAAGTTCCTTGGAGTGTTGGTAGCGCATTCTTTTATCAGCAGATTTTACATCAAGACTTTCAACAGATTTCAAATCCTTTGAAACTGAAAATAAAATCTTCTCCAACTTTTCCAAACTTGCCAGACACTTTGGCGTCAGTTGATTTTGTTCGCAGTCCTTTCTCAACTCTTGGTTCAAGGAGTTAACTTTCTTAAAACTTGAGTATGATCCCTTGTAGCCCATTAATGGTTTATTTAGGGCGAAAAACAACGTCTGAAAATCATTGGAGATACTCTTGAGCTGAGGACGAACGTATCTTCTGAATTCATAATCAGTTATTGATATTTGATCCTGTCTATAGGCCCAAAGGCTGCTACTAAGTAATAATAAAAATGCAATAAGTCTCATAGCACTCATTATAGTCTGTTTTTCGAATAATGGAACGAGGGCATGAGATTAGTTTTTCTTAAAAATACCATCTAAACATAACTTTAGGAATAATAATTACACTGCGCGTAACTCCTGGCGAAAAGTTGTTGTATAAATCATGCATGAACAATTCAACAGATGAACTTATTAACCAATTTAGTAGAACATTAAACAGCGTTCTATCAGAGTGTACAGTAGAAGATTCCTCAATCCCCAAGGAATACTTTGACTTCGATGGCTTCCGCTTAACGGAGCCACCGAGAGAAAAACTCAAAGTCCTTTTCTTAGGAGACTTTGGTGACATTGGTGAGCAAAGGGTGAAATTAGCACCTAAGTTTGAATGGCTATTTTGCGAATCAGACACCGTTGTCATTAATCTCAAGTCAGGAATATCTATTTACCCTGATGAATCAATGATCAGTAGCGAGAGCTTCCTAGACTTCTGTGATCAAATTATCCCAGAGAAAGTCATCTTCAATCTGTGTAGTGACTACTTTGTTGATTGTGACCCGACAGTCTTGCAAGAAACGCTTGGGATTATTGAAAGTGTGGGTGCTAGGTCATGTGGTTCTATGTTGGGCACGGCCTCTCCAATTGCAAAAGAACTTATATTGAAGATAGAGAAAGGCTCGTGCAGAGTCGAGAGCACTAATAATACATTGGCCGTCTTTGGCAATAACTCCCAAGGATTAGCACCGATTCAGGTTATAAATAGAGTCGTAAATGCTGAGTCACTTGGCTGCTTTGTCTCTAAAGCAAAGAGTAAAAGAAATCGTGGTTTAATGACACAGATTGAATTTGCTAGATATGAAAAATGGACTGTCAGGAGAGTTGTATGGGAAAGCCTGCGTCAGCAGACTTCCCATAATGGATCTAGATTAGTTGTCTAAGACTTCGATAGAGAGCAAAGAAGTGAAAGCTTTTTGCCCTCAACCTCATGTGCTACGCCTTTGTCATTAAGAGATTCAAAAACAATGTTTGAGCACAGAGTCTCTTTTTGGATATACTCTTTATGCTGCTCAATTACTTTTTGAAGATCTTCACTCGTCTCGATAGAGGCAGTAATGCGATCATCAACATTGAAGTTTAAATCTTTTCTGGTCTTTTGAATTCTATTTACGATCTCACGTGCCATACCTTCATTGATCAAGTCCTGGTTCAATTCAGTATTCAAGTCCATTGAGATGTAACGGTTTGATAGGGCCTCGCTGCCTTCACGCGCCTCTCTAAAGATTAAAAAGTCTTCTGGGTTAAATGTTTCACCCTCAAGAGTGATCGATTTACCTTGTTCAACTGTATTAAGAGTCTCTGAATCCAAGTTTTGGATTAGGCCTCTAAACTTGCCAAAAGACTTACCAAGTCTCTTTCCAAGAACTGGTGCGTTTGGCTTAGCGTATAGCTTAATGAATTTTTCTTCTTCATTAGAGTATTCAACTTCTTTAACGTTCAGTTCAGTCTTGATGTATCTTTCAAGATCTTTAAGTCCGCTTAGAACTTGATCGTCCTTATGGATTGCTGTCAACTGAGCAAGAGGAGTTTTAACTTTTACCTGAGCCTGATTTCTTTTCTGACGGCCTAGAAGGATAAGTTGCTGCATTCTAACAACTGCGTCTTCTAAGTTCGCATCGATGAACTCATCTTTATAAACTGGGTAGTCCGCCAAGTGAACCGACTCATCAAGGTTCTCACCAAATTTCTTAAGCTCTAAGAAGATGTGCTCTGATAGGAAAGGAGCAAATGGTGCCATGATTTTAGATAGCTCTTTCAAAGTTGTATAAAGAGTAGAGTAAGCCTCTTTCTTCTCTTGAGTAAGGTTTTGACCTTCCCAAAATCTTCTTCTATTAAGACGAATGTACCAGTTAGTCAGGTCTTCAATGAAGTTAAACAACTGAGGAACAACGTTGTATAAACGATATGCTTCCATCTCTGTCGAAACGTTCTTAACAAGAGTCTGAAGCTTTGATAGCACCCAACGATCTAGAATGTTCTCACCAAAGCACAAATCTTTCTCTGCACTCCAGCCATCAACTTTTGCATAAGTATTAAAGAATTTAAAAGAGTTAAACCACGGAAGAAGTGCTCTTCTTACCATGTCTTTTACGCCATCATCAGTAAACTTTAGCTCTTCACCCTTAACAAGAGCACTCGTGATAAAAGTAAGTCTTAGAGCATCCGCTCCAAACTCTTCCATCAGTGTGTCTGGCTCTGTGTAGTTTTTAAGTCTTTTAGACATCTTCTTGCCGTCGCCGGCCAAAACCATTCCGTTAACAACTACATTTTTAAATGCAGGCTTGTCATAAAGGGCCGCAGCTAAAACAGTAAGCGTGTAGAACCAACCTCTAGTTTGGTCTAGTCCTTCGGCAATGAATTCTGCTGGAAAACCTTTATTGAAGACTTCTTCGTTCTCAAACGGGTAGTGAAGTTGAGCATATGGCATTGATCCAGACTCGAACCAGCAGTCAAAAACTTCTGGAATTCTCTTGTATTCACCTGCTTCACCTTCAACAGTGAAGCTCATATCATCAACAGTTTCGCGGTGAAGGTCATCAACTTCAACACCTGTATATTTTTTTAGTTCTTCTATAGAACCAATACAAATACTGTTTCCAGTTTCTTCATTTATCCAAATAGGTAGAGGAGTTCCCCAGAAACGCTTTCTGGAAATAGCCCAATCTCTAGCATTCTCTAGCCACTTACCAAAACGGCCTTCTTTGATATGCTCTGGAACCCAGTTGATCTGTTTATTGGCATTAAGCATTTTATCCTTAATCGCATCTACTTTTAGATACCATTGAGGTGTTGCCATATAAATTAGTGGAGTGTCTGTTCTATAGCAGAATGGGTAACTGTGAACGATAACTGATTGATGGAAAAGATTACCATTATCTTTAAGTGCTTTAATAATCTCTTTATCAGCATCTTTAATATACTTACCAGCGTAGTCGCTTACTTCTTCAGTAAATTCACCCTTAGGTGTAATTGGGCAAACAATCGCAGTTACACCATGGTCTTTAAGTACACGGTTGTCATCTTCACCAAATGCAGGTGCAGCGTGAACAATCCCAGTACCATCGCTAGTTGTTACATAATTATCTGCAAGTACTTGGAAAGCACCTTCTGATTTTTTATCTTTGAAATAAGGAAATAGAGGCTCATAGCTCAGGCCTTTAAGCTCTTTACCAAGAACTGTTTTTAATTCCTCAAACTCGTGACCTTTCTTATATGCTTCGATTCTTTCGTTGGCGATCCAGAACTTTTTATCGCTCTTTTTCTCATGAACCAAAGTGTACTCAACATCTTCATTAACAATTAGGGCCATGTTCGATGGCAAAGTCCAAGGAGTTGTTGTCCAAGCACTTAGATATTCGTCACGATCTTCGATTTTAAATAATACAGTTACTGCAGGATCTTGAACGTCTTGGTAGTTTTGAGTTGCCTCAAAGTTAGATAGACCTGTCTCTAGCTCTGTAGAGAAAGGAACGATTTTATTGCCTTCATAAATTAGGCCTTTTTCCCAAACCTGCTTAAATACCCACCAGACACTTTCCATGAAGCTTTTGTCCATGGTTTTGTAATCGTTTTGAAAATCAACCCAACGGCCCATTCTCTCAACTGTCTTCTCCCATTGAGAAGTATAAGTTAAAACAATATTTCTACACTCGTCGCAATAAGACTTAATTCCATATTTCTCAACATAGTCATTGGCACTCATGCCAAATTTCTTGTCAATTTGTTGCTCAATTGGAAGACCATGGCAGTCCCAACCCCAACGTCTTGAAACGTATCTACCTTTCATGGTGAAATAACGAGGAATAATATCTTTTAGAGTACTGGCAACCAGGTGTCCGTGATGGGGAAGTCCAGTCGCAAATGGAGGGCCATCATAAAAAATGTATGGGTCCTTATCCTTTGTTTTCTCTAGAGACTTCTCAAAAACTTTATTTTCTTTCCAAAATTCTTGGATTTTCTTTTCAGCTTCTACAAAAGAAAAGTTTTCTTGATTATTAGACATCCTAGTTCTCTCCTCAGCTATTGAATGGGGGGCGATTTTTGCCTTATCTTTGTAACAAACTGAGTTGAATTTGAATAGGTAAACATTCAAAAATACAGGACGATAAGCCAAAAAAGAGAGGGAATTTTGAAGATTTGGCCGACCCTGGCGACATTGTTCTTTTGCTCCACAGCATACTCGTTAGATAGAGACGAGGTGGAATTGCTGCGTCGAAACAATATGCTAGGAAATCAAGTCTTACTCCATAGCGATGATTGGGGCGTCAACCCCCTGAAAGATGGAGTAGCCACGTCCTATAAAGGTCAGCCCAATAGCCTTATCGAATGGAAAGGCCTTAACCCGAATAAATGGTTGGATTTTAACCAATGGAAGCTGCAGCGCGCCCAAAGAGATAGTCTCCCTGATTGGCGTTTACGTATTGCAGACAAGCGACATAAAGCAATTGTTGGAAGAGTTATTCAGTGCCTAAATGAATGCTCGCTATACTCAGAGGGTGATAAAAGTTCTGCCCAGTACACTAGTGTGATTTTAGAAGGGGATGAATTCAATACAGCTAAAGACTCGTATGCTTGGATTTTTTTGCGTGATGGATCCATTGTCAGGGTCTCTCCAAAGACTTCCGTTTCATTTCTAGAAACTAACGTCACATCATCCAAGATATTCCATGCGATTCGTCTAAACCACGGACACATGTATTTTGAACAACGAAAAATTGGTCAGTTTATTTTAAGTGATAGGCCAGAAACAGATATGGCCTTCTATCCACTTCTTGAGGTCAAGGCCAACCGAACATACTTTGCAAGAGAAGAGTACAAAACTCTATCTGACCACCAGAGATTGCTTTATGTTTTGGAACAAAACCCTGGGCATGTTGGGCAATACAAAAAATTAAATAATCTTCTTCAAGATCAATACTTACTCTCTGGTAGAAGAGACACAGAAGTCTTTATTTTTACATCCAATGCGACCTTCTTATTAGAAAATCCCGTGTTTCATATCTTTCATGAAACAATGGGAGAGAGCTATATAAAGCTTGAAGAGACTATTCCAAATTTTAAAATAGCAGATAAAAGAAATGTGTCCGGACAGGCCTACTTTAGAGGGTATAAGAATAAAAACTCAAAGGCCTTGGAAGTTGGCAGTTGGATGAGTGTCGATGTAGAGGGAAAAGAGCTGTCACTTCTTGATGACTCAAGCTCCTTTGAGCCTGTAGAAGTTTTTGTGAAAAGAATTCCTACAATTCACATGGCACGCGAGATCTTCTTGAGAAGGGTCAGTGGATTCCTATTTGAAGAATCTATTGATGAGAAAACTTTGGCCAAAGAACATGGGTTAAGGCTATGGGACGTTAATTCGAAGGAATTGGATAAGAGAAAAGAGTTTCTCTTTGAAAGAATTAGAAGGGTGGAGACGACCAATCTGCGCTCATTAAAAACCGTTTTTAAAGAGCCAAACATAGAAGGCTTCAACAGCTCATATTATAATCGTGCCGTAGCGCGATCACTTATGGCCTTAAAAAAGTTAAACAACTATAATAGCGAAGTTCTCAAAGAGACGAACGACGCCGAATACTATTTATGGATATTAAAAAATGCCAAAGAATTTATGCCAACTTATATTAGGTAGTGCTTCACCAAGAAGAAAAGAATTACTTGGGAATACCTTCCTGCCATTTGAGACTGTTGTTAGTGGTGTTGAAGAGTATAGCCCTGAAAAAGATCCTGCCAAGTATGTCAGTGATCTGGCCTTGCAAAAAGGCAGTGATGTTTATGAAAAGGTAAAAGACTCATATAGTTTTCCTCTTGTACTTGGCTCTGACACGGTCGTTGCAAGCGAAGGACGCATACTTGAAAAACCTGCGGATGTAGAAGAGGCTAGAGAAATTCTTCTGAGCCTGAGCGGGAAAACTCATGAGGTCTTCACTGGTGTCTCACTCATTTGTCCTAAATTCACTAAAACTTTTAATGTTAAAACTTCTGTTACATTTGGAGCTATAGCGAGTGATCTTCTTGAACTGTATTTAAGTACCGGGGACTCTTTGGACAAGGCCGGTGCATATGGCATTCAGGGAGCTGCCTTGAGTTTTATAGATTCAATTGAGGGCTCCTATTCAAATGTTGTAGGACTTCCGTTGAGTCACACTCTGAATGAGATAGAGGCCATGGTTAAAAAATGTTTTCCTGATCAAAAAGAGTGGAGGAGTTGTTTTGAAAGCAATTAGTATCATTTTTATCATTTCTAGTTTGTCTTTTGCCCAGACGGTAGACTTGGATGCTCCAAGAGTTCTAAACGACAAAGAGCTCTTGCTGACAGAGCTTGAAGAGCTTGAGTCCAAGGAAGATATAGACTTTGAACAGACTCTTGAGACTATGAACGAGAAAATTAATCGCTACGCTCTAGTTAGGAAGAAAGAATGCATGGGAGAGTACTCATCTATGGAGATTACTCCAGAAGGGGAGAGCCGTATTCTTAAAAACAAATTGAGTAAAGAAGAGAAGAAGCTTTGCTTATTGGAACTTATTAGGCTTAGAAAGAGCTTTGCAAACTCACTGTTTAAAGTTCGTAAGAACTACATCAAAAAACAGCATAAAGAACAATTGCGCAACCTAGAAGCGTTGCGCTCGGAGACTATTCAAGAATTAGAGACAATGGGAAAGGTCTTAAAATAATTAGGCCTTAATCGCTCTTACTTTAATTCTGCTTGTGACTTCAACTCTATTTGGTCTTGCACTTTTAAGCCTAACCATTGACTTCATAGGTCTTGCACTTTTTAGGCTTAGTGGCTTTAGAGTTTTAGCTAATGTGGTTTGTTTTTGATTTGCTTTTAATAAAAGCGCGTTGTCTGTAGTTTTCATGTGAACCTCTGTTGTGTTGTTGGTTAATTTCTTGTTTAAGAACTTTTCCAACCAAACAGAGAACCCAGTTTTAATCTCTTAAGGGCGGAAAATCTCCAAAACATTCAAAAGATAGAGCAATAAGCATCTCCTGTGTTTCGAACCGTAATAAAATACTCGGCTTTTTTAACGCCTTTCTAAAGTAAAACTTAACCAATTCTAGCATAAAGATTAGGAAAATTCATCTCGACAGGCAAAAATTGGCCTATACGAGCAGTATCGTGCAAACTTTGCACGATTAGCTTACAATTTGATGTGATTTCAGTTGTTTATGTGAGGGTTAATCATGAAATTTAAGGCCTTTCTTTTGCTTCCAATCATTTTTGGCGCTTCATGCTCCACTGTAAACCGTGTAGCGGTCAATACCAGCGCTAATATTATTGATCAGGGCGCTGCTCAGATTAATCACGAACCCAACTGGCACTTATTCAAAGATAGTGCTGGAGCGAACATAAAAATGATCGAAGGTATGTCTTACGCACAACCAGAGAATGAGAAGCTTCTTGCATTACTTGCTAAAAGCTACGGTGGTTACGCTTATGGGGTACTGGAAACACAGCACCTAAATGAAGTTCTAGGTGATAGTGCAAACGAGTTTTATAAAGAGCAGGCGATCTCTGCTTATACAAAAAGTTTTAACTATGGGCTTCGTTACTTGGAGTTAAAGGGGATCGAAAAAGAAACGATCCACTCCAGGGATGTGGCAACCGAATTACCAAAGCTTCTTGAGAAGAATTTGAGTGAAGATGACAAGACGGCAGTTTTCTTTACCGCACAATCACTAGGCGGGCTGATTAATCTTCAAAAGGACAATGTTTCTTTGATCGGAAAAATTGGGGCCGTGAAGGCCATGATGGACTGGGTTTGCACACAGGATATGGAGTTTGAGGCCGGGGCATGTAGGTTATTCTACGCCCTGTACGAGACTTCTAGACCGGCCATGCTTGGCGGAGATCTTGAGAAAGGTAAGAAGCTTTTCAAAGACTTCATTGAAAAATATCCATACAACCTTCTAGGTCGCGTGGCATATGTACAGTTTTATGTAGTGCCTATGATGGACGAGGTAGAGTATGCAAAACAAAGAGAGATTTTACTCAGAGA
>JAGSHJ010000251.1 GCA_023954595.1 Bacteriovoracaceae bacterium
ACAGCGTTCTTTTCTAATTCAATATTTGCAAGAGTTTGGTCAATACCTTGACTTTTTTCTCCAGCAAAACCAGTTAGGGAAAATAGCATTACAATGCCAGTGATAAGCTTCTTCATCGTTACCTCGGGGTTAGGTTGTTTGGGTTTGCTTTTCTTAATTCGGGTTATACATGACCATTTAACACGCAGCAATGCGAGTCCCTATACCGTAACTTTTTTACACACTAATGAGATTAGATACTTAAGGGAATAAAAAAAGGCCTGAACAAACAGGCCTCTTATAAGTACTTGATTTAACTATAGCTTAATGTGATCCGTTAGAAATTAAACGGACATTGAAATATTGCCTAGTGATCAGAGTAGGATTTTTCGACTTCTGCACCATTTGGTACAACAAGCTTTCCATCCTTTAGCTCTGCGTACATTTCAGCTCTAAATACATCCTGACAATTACAGTTACCTTCCTCTGGAAGGACAATAGCAGTTACGCTAAGACCTTTACTTGAACTTAGTATATCTTTTCCAACTACAATGCTTACGACTGAACTCACATCCAAATCTCTTTTAATAAGCTTTTGGTTGTATAGCAATTCGGTACTTGCAGCTTTTCTAACAGCTTCTTTAGCTTGAGCAACATCTACATCCAATTTAATGGTTGTCGCAAACGAGCTAACAGAAGATAAAAAACATAATGCAAAAATAAGATGTTTCATAATGGTTCTCCAGGTTATTCGAGGCATTCAAACTACTTCTGTGACAATGACTATCTTACTCTCCACAGTAATTGCAGCACGACTGTAAATTGTATACGGAATAAATACATGGGAGAGCAAGTGAGTTTAGGTGCATCTAACAGCCTAATAGATTGAGGTGGCGAACTTTACACCGACCTCACAATCTTATCACTAAGATACATTTAGAAGATGAAGTAGGGCCTATTTGTTGGTCTCGTCCAAAAATATATCTAGAGTAATTCTTTTACCTGGTACATTTTTATCACAATGTGGTGATGGAGGTGAATGAAAGTAAAGGCTATTGAACATCAAGGCCATGTTCTCTTTATAAGGTGAAGAATGCCAATTATCCCACTTGCTGAGATCTTTTGTATCTCTTTCTAAAATAAATGAATGAAGGAAGGTGTCATGAGGATTTTTTAAATCCATGGCCTTCTTCTTAGTTTTCTTATTTATCCAAAAATGAGTTCCTGCATCTAACTCATCCACATACAGTGAGTTATGCAGGTATACCACAAGTACTTTGTCACATTGGTGATCAGTATGTATGAGCGAATGGAAGTCATTTATATCATTATGGGTTGCAACCCTAAGCCTGGCATCAATTATCTTTTTATTTGTATGCCCAAACTTAATTAGAGATTCGGAAACCTTATTCTTTAGTGACTCTGTGATGTTGGCCTTTCTGCCTGCATAGTTTTCACCTTCAGGATATTCAATCTCCTTCTCTATAGAGAACGCTTCATTGATAGCATCCTGGGTTAGAAAATCATTCATCTGAATAATGTCAGGTTCGTTAGTCATAAATTATTTCCTCAAGCGAAAACTAAATGTTTGCATTAGCCTAGTGGATAATAGTGTATCTCCAAAAGTTCCAACTTCTAAAGGCCAAGGCATTTTATGAAACAAAGCACCATCATAAATAACGGCACAGTTCTTTTTAAATGGGTATGTAAACCAACTCTCCCATGCGGACTCGTCATTTTGTTGGGCCAAGTACAATTTTTTAAAAAGCTGACCTTTTTTGGTATTGGTTATTTTTTTAAATTCTAAATCTTTATGTTTAAAAAACTGGGTTCCAAGAGAGTTACTATCTTGTCCAATCAGTGGAGAGGAAAGACAAACTGATATAACAATGTAAGGAGCATCCGCGTGCATTATAGATGCTTGAGGAGCATCTCCCTTGTTTGATTTTATTGAGCGAATCCACCCTGTATCTGTAGGATAGTAAGCATCAGGCAACAGCTTCGAAACTTTCTCCAAAAGGGGTATCCTAAAGTCTCTATGGGGATACAGTATTTGCTCATGATCGTTCACTCGTACAATATTAAAAAGAGAATCGGATTTTAACCAATCTAGATCTGTATAAAAGTCATCAATGACAAGTGGTGTTTCCCCCTCAAGAAGGCTGCTAATGTCGATGGATATCTTAGAATTAACATCTGGTACTGAGGGGATAGTCATCTGGAAAAAACCTCTTTTATACACAGAACGAGGTTTTTAAGTTCCTCAGAGTCTATAACACCCGGACAAAAGCGAAAGAAATGTCCTATATTCTCATCCGATGCATAAAAAGTAACAGAGGGAAAATTAAAGCCAAAGCTTGCACAAGATTTAACATCCTTTAAGTGTATCCCAAGAGTAAAATTAAGTTTTTGTATAAGCTTTTCAATAGTTTTAGCTGGCGTATCTTTTTTTAATCTTAAAAAGAAGTATTTATAATGATCAGGAAAAAGAAGTTCACCATAAGTTGATAATGAAGTCGATTCTAGCTCATCTTTAATAAATAATGTATTGTCGACAATAGCTTGAACTCTTCTCTTTGAGGATTCATAGAAGCTTTCGGAAAATAGGTATGGTGGAATTTCATCAAGAATAGCAAAGCTTCCACTCAATCCCAAAATTCTTTTAAACTTTTCACTGGCCTCATCTATCAACGCTTGATCCTTTGAAAAAAGGGATAAATTACCTAGAGAGCCATACTCAACGCCTCCCATATCAAGTTTTGAATGAGACCTAAATAAGACTAAAAGATCACAACAGTTAATATATTTATCATATATTCTTTGAATTTCAGCAGAGCCGACGGCCCAACAGGTTGTATCAACAACTACAAGCTTCCAATATCCATCCTGCGACAGAGACTGCTCAAATTGAGTAGCTGTGGAGCATATCCATAAACACTCAGATGACTTTTTACTATGATAAATTTGATAAATGGATTGTAGTCTATATGCACCTACATAGAGGTAATCATTGTGAGATTCAATCTTATTGAGATTGAGAACTTTGTCCACATAGAAGTAGGCCGCATTGATGGCGGCCTGTCCGGAGTTGGTTAAAAAGACATTAAAATTGGTGTCGTCTAGGAGTTTGGGGATTCCAATGTATTTTAGCTTTTGTTTTTCAAGCTTAAAGTCAAAGCTATCTCTTCTATAATCAAAATCAAAAGTGGCATCCCCTATTTTAATTACATTTGATGAATTGTACCGTGTTAACCTACCACCTTCTGGCAGTATATTTTTAGCTCTAAAATGATCAACGTCCTTTTGGCTAATCGTCACGATCTTGTCTTTTACCTTGTTTCTTATCTAACTCAAATTCAGACTCCTCATCATAGAGAGGTCGTGTAAAATAACAAGCGGTACTACTAACACAAATGGCGTAAGCAGGAATGGCCTCTTCAGGAACCTTAACAACTTCAAATGTCCATTTAAGTTCTTTCTTTTTCATATATTACTCCGTGATAATATTTATTTTTTGATTTTCAAAATATGCACAACAATTAGGGTCTTTTGGTAGAAGTGAAATTTTTCTTATCCATTGCGCTTCACGCTTAAGTTCTACTGGGTAGTTTAATGCCAAAACGAAATGACCAAAGTATTCACCTAGCTTTGAAAGAAGTCCTAAAAAGCTGTGAAAAATCCAAAATTGTTTTGCAATAAATTCATTTGACTCCGACCTCGTTCTTACAAGACTCCACTTGCTCACAAGAAGGGCGGTATAGTAGCCAGAGACTATTGATTTTTTAAGAATCCCAAAAAGACCACCAGTATAGTAGCAAAAGGAAACTGCAGACCTAGTGCAACCAATGGCAGTGTATGGCAATGACCTTAGTTTATAAGTTAAATCTGAATCTTCATGGATTTTTAAAACTTTGGAGAAGCCTTTAACCTGCTTCAAGGTGCTAGTTTTATAAATGCATGCAGCGGTGTTTATCTGACCTAGCTTATAATTTCTTGTTATCAGATTTAACCAGTTTGTAGGATGATCCACCTGAGAACATCGATATCTCTCAAGGAAAGCATCTTTATTATTCAGTGGAGCCCTTACGACCTTTCCTTGTGCAGCAAGAAGACATTTATCCTGAATGTAGCTTAAAAGTTCTTTGCTCCATTTTTGATCTAAAACAACGTCCGAATCAACAAAGGCAATGAACTCTCCATTAGCATTCTTAAGGCCCATGTTTCTGGCATGGTTTGCACCCTTCAACTGTTCAGAAAAGAGTCGTACATTTGGAAACTTAGAAATAATGTCGAGAGTTTTATCTCTCGAACCATTATCAACGACAATAACTTCGTAGCAGAAGTCTGTATCTTGAGCAAAAATAGAGTCAAGCGTTCTACCTATAGTCTTTTCAGAATTGTAGCAAGGAACAACGAATGACAATAAGGTATTCATATTACATTGTGTTCAGATAATTTACCCATGACCTTGTCTAATTCACTTTTAAAGTCGGATTCCGAAGAGTCATACATTGGAGCAAGCTCCTTATGAATGTCATCTAGAGAGCATCCTTGGTGTTTTAAAATGAAGGAAACAACGTCTGAGGCAAAACCTGTTAGTTGAAAGTAATCTGAAGCAGAGTCATCATAGTTTAAGATAAAAGCAGACTCACCATCATCTTTAAAATGAACAAAGTATTGGTCTTCATTAATCTTGTAACTCATTGTAAACGTTCCTTTGTTACTAGCTAGCTAGCTAGCTAAATGGCTCCTATTTGTTTGAAACCAAATAAGTTTCAAACAAGGAGT
>JAGSHJ010000179.1 GCA_023954595.1 Bacteriovoracaceae bacterium
AAAAAAAGAGACAAAACCTTTAGGCCTCTGTACTTGAAAATAGCACCAGAGTTAGCAAAGTCCGACCTTGAAGATCTAGTCGACATCGCACAAGAATTTAACTTCTCAGGCATCATTGCAACGAACACAAGTGTTTCTCACAACCGTGGGCCTGGTGGACTGTCAGGAGAGCTAATTAAAGAACAAGCACGCCAGGCCAGATTAGGAGTATTAGATATCACAAAGACCCTTGATGACTTTTCAGTTATTGGAGCTGGGGGAATTTCAAATTTCAATGATGCATTAGAATTTTGGCAGGCCGGTGGAGATATGGTTCAAATATATACTTCGTTTATCTACCAAGGCCCACAAATTTTAAAAGATTTTAAAAATGGTATCGATGATCTACTTAAAAAGACTGGTGCCAGCTCACTTCAACAATGGAAAGACTCTCTTTAAAAGAATCTTGAAAACTTCTTAATCAAAGAGTCCATAGAGGATTTCTTTTTTTCGTCATATGGAGGATAGAAGTATCCTGCACCATAATCAGAGTGACGACTTAATACAGCTTTAAGGTTTGAGAATTCATCAAAGCCATGTTTTCCGTGATACATACCAATGCCACTTTTTCCACTTCCACCAAATGGCAGTGAAGGATGTCCTACATTTAAAAGAGTATCATTGATTGTGGCCCCACCTGTTGCAGTGTTATTGAGAACCTCATCGACAAACTTCTTATCATCAGAGAATACATAAATTCCTAAAGCGTTATCGCGAGAGTTTATCTCCTCTATCATTTGGTCGGTTGTCTCAAAGGATAGAATGGGAAGAATAGGCCCAAAGATCTCCTCTTGCATAAGCTTCATATCAGAGGTGACATTACTTAAAATTGTGGGTTCCATCACTCTTGAAGCAGGATGATAGCTACCACCTAAATGCACTTTAGCGCCTTTATTCACAGCATCTTTAACTAGGCCTTCAAGTCTTAAGCCGTGGCGCTCTGTTATGATCTGGCTGTAGTCTTCATTGGTTGCGTATTTTTTTTGACTGTAGAATTTATTAATTGATTTAGATAACGACTCTATAACCTGGTCTCTATTCTCATCCAATGTAAGTAGATAATCTGGTGCGACACAGGTTTGGCCAGAGTTGACCATTTTTCCCCAAGCTATTCTTTTACAGGCCTTATAAATATCGACATTCGGTCCAATCACACAAGGTGACTTACCACCAAGTTCCAAAGAAACACTTGATGGATTTTTTGACACAGCCTCCATAACGACTTTCCCGACATTAGTCGAGCCAGTAAAGAAGATGTGATCAAATGGCAGTTTTAAAAGCTCGGTCGACAGACTCGCCTCTCCTTCAAAAATAGAAACCTCTTCTTTTGTAAATATTTGCTCAATGAGCTTTCTCACAATCTTATTCGTTGATGGCGTAAATTCAGATGGCTTAACAATACAGGTGTTACCTGCTGCAAATGCTGTAAGAATAGGATAAACAGTCAATTGAAATGGATAGTTCCATGGAGAGATGATTAAGCAGTTCCCTTTCCCCTCTCGCCGAACCCAAGACTTGGTCCCTTTGAATAAAAGAGGTGTTTTCACCTTTTTATCTTTCATCCACTTACCAAGTCGTTTCTCTAGTAAGTTAATCATTGAAATTATGGGAAGCACTTCTGTAAGGTCTGACTCAAGTCCTGGCTTTCTAAAATCTTGAGCTAGCGAGCTTGCAATCTCAGCCTTATTCTTGATCATTAGGTCGCGAAAAGCTTTGAGCTTTTTAAGTCGATAGTGAACATCTGTGACTTTTGCCTTATTTTTGTATTTTTTTTGTAATTCAAAAACGTGCTCACAGGCCTCAAAGTTTTCCATATTTTTCCTTAAATCAATATTTCTAGGGACATTATAGAGTTAAAACCAGCATAATTTAATGCCTAATTACCGGATTAAAGCCCTTTTGATGGAAATTTAACTAAAGCATTAAGAAATTTAAGCGATTGTTCGATAAGTTATGCAAGTAAATGGAGTTTATATCTATGAAAAATTTTGCAGTTCTATTTTTAACCTTTTCTATAGCCTCATGCCAGATGACACCATCTAGGAATATGTCGCGGTCTATAGCAAACACAAGCCTACTTCGATCTTTCTTAAAGGAAGTTGCTGATCAATCTGAGAAGATGGCGGCAAAAGAATTACAAAGTCAGCTTGATGCAAGGTTCAAAGAGTTTATTAGAGAAGAAGCTCCAAATGGCCAAAGTGGAAACTGGGCAAGAATGGGGATCACTAAAGACCAAGCAATGAAAATTGACAGTCTATATGATGACCTACCATACATGAATAAAGTTCAAAAATGGGTCATGGAGAACATGACAGTTTTGATGAAAGAGGTAAAGCCCTCTATCGCAGCCAAAGCATATAGCTCAATCGCAGGAAATGCGGGTGGATTATACAATCCATACAAAGGTCTCTCTGATGATGTTGGTTCAGCGGTATCAAGCCGTAGAAGTCAAACGATGCCAGACAACATGAGAAGAAGACAAGCACAACCTAAGGAAGCTTCAGTTGTTCAAGAACTACATAGTAGAAACACTAGATTGATCGCTGCAATTGAAGAAGTAAACAAGGCAGATCCAAAGGCCTTGGAATATTTAAAAGTAAATCTTGAAAGATCAAAAGAGATGATCAGTAAAAACCCTCTTGTTGCCAGTAACATCCACCATAGTTTGGAAGGTGCCCTACTGATAACTAAAAAGACTGGTAAAAGATCATTAGGTCCAGGGTGTGAGGCCTTCAATGGTAAAGCATCAGAGAGAATTCTAGAATTAAAATCACGTGTTGATATGAGAAGAGCTGAACTTGTTGAGCAAAGAGCATACGACAAAGCGGGATTTGTATTTAATAAGGTAGACGAAGTGCCAGCGGCAAATAGAGTAACAGAGTCTGAGATTGACGAGCTTACAGAGCAAGCCTTCTCTGATGTTTTAGGTTACACAAGACTGGAAGCAAAGGCCGCAATTAAAAGACTTAAGTCTAAGCCTTGTAAGATTTATTAATTCTCTATGAATTACCACGATCTCAAAATCGTTCATATCTTTCTGGCGTTCTTAACGATCGCAATGTCCTCGGCGCTGTTTCACGGCGCCAAGGGAAAATCAAAACAAATTATTTTTGGAGTATCTACTTTGCTTCTAATCGTCACTGGCTTTGTTGTCATGGGACGATTTGGTATAAAGCATGCTCCACCCTACCCATTATGGATAAATGTAAAGCTAGGTCTTTGGTTGGTATTAACAATTGCGACACCAGTTGTTACTAAACGATTTCCAGAGAAAGCGCCAAGACTCTTTTGGCCTTGGCTACTCATCGCTTTGATTGCAACATGCATGGCCGTTTATAAGCCAATGTAGCAATAACTTATCTGATAGTTGCACCCATTTCTTTTTCAAGTTGTTCACGCAATTCATTTAGTTGTTGCGTTTTAAGTCCTTGATGCTTCATAAGTGATTCATAGAAGTTCATCAAGTCCTTTGAGTCCGATGTGAAAGCATAGTCAAAGTCAATGATCTCACCATCAAAATACTCTTGAGGATATACTGCATTTTGTTGAAAACTCTTTCCTGGGTATCCTGCAAGGTAGCTCATTGGTCTGAGTCCATGAACAACTTTCTGATAGTCCTTAAATACAGACTTAAAGTTTGCCATCACACCCTTAGACTTCTTTGCAACTTCCTCTAGGATCAAGATTTCATTATCAGATACAGTCTCAAGGAACTGTCTCATTTTGTCGTCACCCTTATAGTTTCCGGCCTTAACACCTCTTTGAAAGTCTTTTAGTTTTTTGGCAACTGAATCAATATTTTTAGCTCTCTCGCCTACTACAGCACCCTGAGCAATTTTCATTTCACGCCATACATCACCAAATCGAGTGAAAAATCTTCCAACTTCTTTTACGTCTCCAGACTTAATCTTTGTCCAAAGAGATCTTGGAATAAAAGAGATTGCAGACTCACTAAAGTGCTTTAACAACTCTCCAGGCCTTAGAGCTCTATTTAATTTGATCTTCTCAACCATTGCTTTCTCTGCCTGAACAAACTCTTCAAAGTAATGAAGCTTAGACTTCAGTGTAGAAGTATGGGCCTCGATATCACTCAAAAGCTCCCATGGTTTAGCGCTAATTCTAAGTTCCTGAGCTCTTTTAATCATTCCCATTCTAAGAGCAGTCGTACGGATCATATTCTCAGGTACAGGCATATATCTTGGCATATAAGACTTAAGTTTTACCATTGGTCTTTGAGCTTGTGTCCACACAGCACTTACAAGTCCTCTTTCTCTTCTCATTTCTTGAAAACTAGGTAGCTTCAGAGCGCCACTTGGAGGTGCTGACCAACCTTTAACCTTAGTACCAGTAAGTCTTTCAAATGCGGCAGCACCAATAGATCCAGTCTCAACTTTTACATGTCTGTAAAGCATTGCACCGTAGAAGAAATCCAATGGCATAAGACCAATTGTCCATGCTCTTTGGGTAGATGCTTCTTCTTTATCTGCTCTCAGCATATCCCAATCAATTACTTTAGAGTAATCAACTTGTGAAGTTGCCAATGACTGTTGAAACTTCAACTGAGCAGGAACTTCAATAAAGTGAGTATTAATTCTTGAATATAGTGAACCAACCACTAGTGGGAAGGATACAAAGAACTCAATCGCTAAAAATGTAGAGGCACTTGCAAACAGACCACCTACAACACCTGGTGCAGCTGCACCACCAGAGCCTACGATAAATACAACACCAAGGGCCACGATAGCAGCAGTTCCAAGAACATGCAGTGCCGGCTCAAAGTAATCTTCATTAACAGCTTCAAGCTTAGTTCTAACTTGTTTTTTAATTGATTCATCAAACTTCTTAATTCTCTCTACAGTCTTAGGGTCTTGACCCATTGGAGACTTAAGACTTGATCTTAAAAACTTAGATGCTTTAAATACCTGCTTAAATTCAGGGTCGTTCTTATAGTTCAAAAAGCTAGCTTTACAAAAAATTGCTACCTTTTGGTTCGCGTTTTCAATAGCATTATCAATAGTCTCTTCTATTAACGTGCTGGCCTTCGAAGAATTAAATGCACCCGTATTTGCATTATATGCAACCGCTACGATCTTCTCTAAAAGTGGAAGAGTAACTTCTTTTTCATAATCACAACTATACGGTGTTCCCGCTCCTCTAGTGAAGCAGAACTTTTTAACATTCTTAGTCCAAGAGTACTCAGATCTAAGAAGTGGTGCCATTTGGTAAGCTTGACTTACGATATTCTGTGCAAGAATTCTTTGTGAGTCATCATTTCTAGCAAAACGACCAATAAAGCTCTTATTTGTTGCCGCCTTCTCAAGATCAAGAACCTCAAAAGCTCTAAAGAAAAATCTTCTCGGGTCTTTAATTACAAGATCCTTAGGCCCTTTCTCTCTTACTGCAGCGTTTGTTGTCTCCTCAGAACTCTTTGTGTTCTTCAAAACGTTAAAGCTTTTAAATAGTCTTGAAAGGCTGTCTTCGTTAATTTGAGTATAACCATTCTCTGTACGAATTTTACCAGGAGACACTACTTCTAGAGGTCTCGAGATTGCTCCAGTTGAAAGCTTGTCAGGGTTGTTTCTGAATGAAATAAAAGATGGAGTCTTCTCCTCTTTAACTTCAACAGGCTTAGTTACACCCAGAATTTCAAGCTCATCATTCTGTTTTTTGCTGGCCATAGGATATGGGCCAAGACCAATATTGATATTATCAAGCTTCTTTAATAACTCTTCATTACTTAATGCAGCAGGAGTACCGTCTTCATAAACAGGAATTGAGTTCTGTTTCTCTGTAATTTCGTCCTTACTCCAAGGTCTAGTTAAAAAAGTTCTCGTTCTTGGTGCCTTGATAACATACGGATACTTGTGGATGTATTTTTTGGCAATCTTGAAAGCGATCTCTCTAAGAGCAAGAGATCTTTCGTTCTTAGTTCCAGTTAGTTCGTCACCTACAACAAATCTATCAGAGAATTCATCTTTAATTTCTTTAAAGAAGTCGGCAAGTTCCTTTGAAAGCTTCTCGTCATGCTCTAGAGTTTGTTTTAGATCAGCAAAGTCCTTCTCTACTCTAGCTTGAAACAACATCATCAACTCTTCAATATTCCCCGGCTCAAGAGTCTCATTCTCAACATAGTCTAGGTTTTCATTTTTAACCGCATCTAGGATGAAAGCTGCCTTAACAGCACCTTCTGCAGCTTCAAGAGTTTGGTCAAGCTTGCTCTGTTTGTTCTCTTGAGCAAGTTTTTCTTTATCAAGATAATCTTCAAGCCCATT
>JAGSHJ010000157.1 GCA_023954595.1 Bacteriovoracaceae bacterium
AACAAAACCGCTCAAATTTTAATACTATCTTAATATTTGATGTAAAGACTCGGTGACAAAGAAGTAATTTCAAGAGGTTACTGTTTTTGGAGATATAAAAAGGCTCAAATAAGTATTAAGACTAGGTAAATATTTCCATCAGAGGGAATTGAAAAAAGGCAAAAAGAATCCCTAGTCTAGCTAGGGATTCTATTTCGATATGAATTTTTAAACTTATCTTATCTAAACATTGAAGGCATTGGCATTGGCTTTACCATACGTGCCCAGTTTCTACTTTTTGTCTTTTTAACAACTACGTCACTTACTTTTGCTAAAGACATTTTGATCGCTTCTTTAACTGACATTGCTTTTGTAAGCTTGGCCGCCATAACCGCTCTATTCATGTTAACGATACCGTTAGTTTTAACTTTGTTCGTGAGCCACTTTTTCTTATCAACAGTTCCCATCAAGATTTCCTTGATTTGCTTTGGAGTAAGGTTAGCGTTTGTATCCTTAATCTGAGCTGCAATGTTTGCAACATATGGAGCAGCTTGAGAAGTACCACTAACTGGAAGGTACTCATCTCCTGGGATTTGAGAGTTAATCAACATACCAGGTGCAGCAACATCAACCATCTTCTCACCGTAGTTAGAGAATGGAGCAATGAATTGATACTTATAAGTAGCAGCTACAGAGATTACGTTATCAGCTTGGATGTTTGTAGGGCTAGTTGGGTAGATGTCATTGTTAAGGCCATCGTTACCTGCAGCGAATACAAACAAAGTCTTCTTAGCACTGTTAACCATGTGCTTGCCTTGCTTAACCATTGAGTTTAAGAAGTGTGTTGTTACCTCTTTTGACTCAGCACCAGTTGGAGCTCTAAAGAAGAAGATCTTAAAAATAGTAGCAGTAATTTTTGTTGCCTGAGGAAAACCAGTTCCAAATGAACCGTTTGCAATATCAGCATTGTGTTGACCTACATAGTGAGCAATCTCTTCTAGTAGAGTCAATTGTTGAGCTGCAAGTTTCTCAAGTGCAGCTTTAAGAAGTCTCATTCTAAAGCTTTCTGGCAAATACTGAAGTGTTACGTCTCTTTGAACTGGAGCTGCAGTCTTCTTAACAAAGGGCTTAATTTCAGTAGGTATAAGTTTTACTGAAAGAATCTTTGCTTTGTCGTTGTTTTCAACTGCGATACCAGCAACGTGTGTACCGTGTACGAAGTTTCCAAATTTAGACATCTCTTTTTGGAACTCTTTGTCTTGTCTTTTAGCTTTAAGCCACTCTCTATCTTCTGGAGTTGTTTGACCTAAGAATTGACGACCTTGAATTTCAAAAAATGTGTGTGGATCATTCGAGAATGTACCAATGTACTTTCTGTCTATTACTAGATTGTTGTTTTCTGCGAAGTTCCAACCGAATACGTCATCCTGGTATCCGTTGTGGTCTTCGTCTCTACCGTTGTCAGCAATTTCAATTGGATTAACCCAAATTTTCTCGATCAGATCTCTGTGTTCTGTATCAACACCTGAATCGATAATTGCTATAGTGGCGGCCTGAGTACTTAAGACCAAACTCATCATGGCCGCTAAAAATAATTTCATATAAACTCCCTGTCCTATCTTGGTCTAAAATAGTCAGGTTTTAGACAGAAACTGTCAACTTACCAAATCTGTCATCTAAGCTCAGGTATATTTCCAATAAAGGTCACATCCTCGCCACGCCCCTTGTGGTCGTCGTTTACGTTTGTAACGCGACACATCTTTAGGTATTTGTATTTATAGTCTTTGTCGCCACGCACAAGGATTCCTTCTACCAATCCAGTGTCTGCATTGAATACTGCAGAGCCAGAATTGCCAGCATAAGTGTCCAAATTTGCTACGAAGTATTTCTCTTTAAGCTTTCTAACTTGTGCGCCGTCTGCAATTTTTGATGGAAGTCCCGATGGATGTCCGATAACAACCAAGTTGTCACCCTTTTTAATCTTACCGCTCTTTCTTATCTCCAAAGGTCTTCTGTCTGTGACCGGTCTATCAAGCTCGATTAATGCCCAATCATCCTTATTTTTCTTGTTTAGCTCTCTACTAACTAATCTTTTACATTTGTAGACGCTGTTTTTTGGAATAGTAATATCTACTTGTGTATCGTTTTCAACTTTATAGTCAAAGGCCCATGTCGATGCCTTGCAGCTGTCTTCAGTTGTAACACAATGACCCGCAGTAACTAGAAGTGTCTCACTAACTAGGAAGCCAGAGCAGCTTGCCGCACTTAGTTGATGTACAAATCTTTCTGTGGAACACATGCCTCTGCTTTCAAGGCTTTTGGAAGTAACTGTATAGTCACCATTTTCATCTTCTTTTAATGCGCTGTATCTCATCATGGCCGCAGTAGACTTGGCCAACTCTACGTACATTGAATTTGTGGACTCAAATACATCCACTCTGTTGTCCTCTCCATAGACGACTTTAACAGAAGCTTGGACATTAGCAATCATCGCTATAGCCGTTATAAACAAAACTTGCTTCATAAGGATTTCCTTTTCCTTTGTTGATAAATGTTAACTTAATTTTCTTAATTTAGACGCGAAACGTAAACTAACCTTATCTTACATAAGAAGGGTGTCTGCTGGTGCTTGAATGGTAGTTGCAGCATTTAAAGAGAGTCTCCACATGTTTGAACATGGATCTTCAAATTCAAAGCAGCCTGAAGAAAAACTACTTTTAAGCTGACCACCTTGGGACTTATATCCGTAAAGTTCAAATTTTTGTTGAAAGTTTTTTAAATCTTGAACGCTAGATACAGTCAATTCGAATTGAGGATTTGGGTTAACAAAGCTGCCTAAGGCCTGAAGCAGATTAAACCTCACTCCGCCAAGATGAAAATACGTCTGCTCCTTGTCAAAATGAATTTCCACATCAAAAAGAAAGCTTAAAAAAGAGCTCTCCTTTTGTAGGTCGTTACAAAAAATGTTCACAGCGTGAAAATGACAATCCATATCCTTATGATAGTGTATTTTCGCGCAATTTCAAAATATTTTTGCTGCAGCACTCAAGGCCGCAAATGAAGCGCTGTTGTGGGTGCGAAAGATCAGGTCATTTTTTGAAGTCTCAAGAAGCTTTTGTGCCACAAGTGTTTGAAGGCAATCAAGCTCTAGCTGCCCTTGTGCGCTTTTTGGATTGAGATCTTGTGGAAACCTCATGAAGGACTTTCTAGAAACACCAATCAATACATCATGCTCCATACCTTCAAATAGTTCTGAGAAGTTTCTGAGCAGGTCGTAATTTTGTTCACGTGTTTTTGAAAAACCAAAACAAGGATCTAGTATAAGTTTGCGTTTAATATCACTAAAAAACTCGAGTCTATTTTGAAACCAATTGCGAACCTCTAGAACAAAATCGATTCCCCTTTGGTTGCTTAAATAGTTCATATGATCTGAAGCGTGTGCTCTATCAACACATAAGTTGTGTGAAAAGACATAATCAAATTCGATATCACTTGTTAGAAGTGCCCTAAGATCAGCATCGGTTTTTCCAGAAATGTCATTGAATACGAGCTTTGTCCTAGGCCAGAGCTTATTAAGAATAAGTGCGATCTCATAGAACACTTCTGGCCTATACGTATCTATTGAAATTGTTGTTTGAGGATCTGGTATTGAGTCTAATAAAGGATAGAAGAAATCCTCAAGCCTTTCAAGCTCGGTAGTTGCACCTATGGCCTCATTAAACGGGGCAGTAGATTCGGCACCGATATCAAGGATATCGAATAATTTAATAAATTCTTGGAAGGTGTCTTGTTGTGCCTTTTGAGTATTGAGTTTGGCACCATCGGAGAAAGAATTGGGGGTTAAATTCATAACCCCCATAGTTTTAAATCGTTTTGTCATTTAAGCCGGTGAAAGCTTAGGGTTAATAGGCCCTTCCTTTCCATCGTCTTTTGGAGAAACAACTTCTTCAGAATCTGCAGTTGTTTTAGTCCCTTCATCATCATCGTCAGAACCCATTAACGGGCTTCCGATGTCTTTGCCATCCATTAGGGCCTTAATTTGGTGTGAGTCCAAAGTCTCCCAAAGGATCAAAGCATTTGTCATATTCTCAAGGATTTCTCTTTTTTCAGTAAGAATATCTTTTGCAAGTTTGTAGTTTTTTCTAATGATCTTTGAAACTTCCTCATCAATCATTTTTGCAGTTTCTTCAGAATAAGTTGAGTTGTTCTCACCAGGGCCATATCCAAATGGTTGAGAATCATTGCTTGTGAAGTTAATTGTTCCAAGTGTGTCACTCATACCCCAGTTACAAACCATTTTTCTGGCAAGTCCTGTAGCACGTTCAATATCGTTTGATGCACCTGAAGTGAAATCCCCAAATACTAGTTCTTCGGCCAGACGCCCACCAAGAAGCATTGCGATTTCATTATTTGCTCTTTCACGTGTAATAGACAACTTATCTTCATCAGGAAGCGTCAACGTTACACCTAAAGCTCCACCACGAGGGATGATACTCACTTTATGAACAGGATCCGTCTTAGGAAGTACTTGTCCAATAATTGTGTGTCCTGCTTCATGGTAAGCAGTATTTCTTTTCTCTTCGTCAGAGATAACCATTGATCTTCTCTCAACGCCCATAAGGACCTTGTCTTTTGCTTTTTCAAAGTCGGCCGTCTCAAGTTTAGTCTTATTATGCTTAGCTGCAATCAAAGCTGCTTCATTTACTAGGTTTGCAAGGTCTGCACCAGTGAAACCAGGAGTACCTCTAGCAATAATCTCTAGGTTTACATCTTCCTCAAGAGGAGTCTTTTTGGTGTGAACTTTTAGAATCCCAAGACGTCCACGAACATCTGGTCTACCTACACTTACTCGTCTATCAAATCTTCCTGGACGAAGTAATGCAGGGTCAAGAACGTCAGCTCTGTTAGTTGCCGCCATGATGATTACGCCTTCATTTGACTCAAAGCCGTCCATTTCAACAAGCATCTGGTTTAGAGTTTGCTCCCTCTCATCGTGTCCACCGCCCATGCCGTGACCTCTATGACGTCCAACAGCATCAATCTCATCGATAAAGATGATACAAGGAGCAGCTTTCTTACCTTGTTCGAATAAGTCTCTTACACGGCTAGCACCAACACCTACGAACATTTCTACAAAGTCAGAACCTGAAATTGAGAAAAATGGAACACCTGCTTCACCAGCAACTGACCTTGCAAGAAGGGTTTTACCAGTACCTGGAGGACCTACAAGCAGAACACCCTTAGGAATCTTACCGCCAAGTTTTGTGTATTTTTTTGGATCCTTAAGAAAGTCTACGATTTCAACCAACTCTTCTTTGGCCTCTTCAACACCGCTTACATCCTTAAATGTTACTTTCTTCTCATTCTCATTAAGCATCTTGGCCTTGGACTTACCAAAACTCATTGCTTTACCGCCACCAGCTTGCAGCTGACGAAGGAAAAAGAAGAAGATCACAAAAAGAAGGATCATTGGGAACCAATTAATAAAAATGGTCGACAACAGTCCTTGTTTTTCTTCTTTCTTATAGTTTGGAATGATTCCTTGTTTTCTTAGGATACGGAATGTTTCATCACCGGTATTACCAGTTAATTCAAACATTACTCCTTGCTCATACCCACCAACGAATTGGCCTTGAATTGTATTATCACCCTTAAAGAAGACTTCTTTAACTTTGTTGTCTTCAACGGCCTTGATAAATTCAGAGTAAGTTATGTTTTTTGCTACCTCGTCTTTCTTTTCCAGGGCCTTCATCGCAAAGGCCATAATAAGGATAACAACGATCCATAAGGCGAGGGTTTTTTGCTGTTTTTTCATAAATAAATTCCTTCTCAAACAGATGGCAACTTCTTGTCAGGGTATATATTAGAAGCAAAAAATGGGCATATCAAGCTAAAGAGACAAGAAAAGTCGAAGACGTAATTTTTTGTTTTTGTTTTTGGCCTGTGTCCAATATTTAAGCAGCTTACAGGCCGCGACAAGTTTCCGAGTACCACCATCAGGTAAAGCAAAAAGATCCGGCCATAGCTCATGAGACTTTGAAAACTCGACGTTAAACGTTTGTTTTTCAATTTGAACCCAAGCAGGCCAGATGGTTTCATTTTTTTTCTCTTTTAATAAATCTCTAAATTCCTTGAGCCCATAAACTCCAGTAACCTGATCTAATTGGTTATTAAATACAGGCTTCGATTTACACACTAATAGATGGTTAAAGGATAGATAAACCAAGAGACCACCAGATAAAGTGAATGGTCCTTTTTTGTGATTTCTCAAGGCCTGGACGATTTTATCAATTTGATGAGAAACAGATCCTCTGGAGTTTGGATTTAAAATTTTAATAGCTTCCAGTATTTTGGACTCAAGCCCAGATGTGTTTAACTCTCCGCTAAAAGATACAATCTCCACACTATCTTGATTAATGATCAACTCAAATTCGTCCCTAATATTTAAGGACTGGTGTACTCCAAGAACTCTAGCAAGCTCATTTTGTCTTCTAACATAGTGCTTGAGCATGGCTGGATATCGAGCTGATAACTTTGGGGCTACCTCGTTTCGGATAAAGTTTCTCTCGTACTTACTGTCTTTATTAGTTGGATCTTCAATGAAGGCAATTGAATAGGCCTTTGCATAGTTCTCTATTTGTTTGCGCGTAACACTCATGAAAGGTCTTATGAATTTTCCGTTGCGGACTGGAACCCCAAGCTGTCCTTTTAAAGATGAGCTTCTTAGAGACTGCATCATAGACCATTCAAAAGAGTCATCAATATGATGTCCTAGAACCAAAACCTCATTCTGCTTGAGATGCTTTTTAAACACCTCGTATCTGGCCAACCTGGCATTTTGTTCAAAGTTTCGATCCACATCAAGCCCATCTAAGGTTTCCACAATTAGGTCTATCCCTAAATGGGAACAAAAATCGCGGACAGACTTTTCATCCAAGGCCTGTGTACTGCGAGTTCCGTGGTTGATATGAATTGCACGCACGCCAAAGGAATATCCGAAACTTTTATTATAATTTAAACAAAGTAGGGCCGCCATTGAATCGCCTCCACCG
>JAGSHJ010000412.1 GCA_023954595.1 Bacteriovoracaceae bacterium
CAATCAAAAGTGAGTTATTAATATTTAAAATAATACTTTTTGTTCCACTTGGTGAAGTTAACTCAATGCCTAGATCACCAGGCCTTGGGTGAGTAATATTAACCTTTATCTGAACTGCTTCCACTGTATAGGACTGATTTATATTGATAGAATCGGAAAGACCTGTAACGCTACTATTAGGAATGGCCGTATTAACTGAGCTCGTTGAAAGAGAAAAAGCTGGGTCCGTTTCACTAGGCATCCCCGTTAGAAAAGATGAATAGCTTTTTGCCATAGTTACAGCTGCGTCCACATCGACTTGACCAAAACCATAGTAATTATGAAAACTATAACCCGCACTATTTGTGGTCCACCCTTGCGAATATGTATGTCCTATCATGTCATCATTATCGACTGTTACATAGGGGCCATTATCAAAATCAAAGTCTTCTATCACTAAAGTATCAGAAGAAGCTGCATCAACTTTTTCCGCAGTCACTGCTAAAATATGTTTAACATCTCTCCAAGTTAAATTTGCATTTGCATCAAGAAGCAAGGCCACTAGCCCGCTAACCATTGGCGCCGCGGAAGAGCTTCCATTAAAGTTTTGTGTATAATCACAATCCGTATTACCATCACCGCCTTTTAGAAAGTTTATTCCAGTTAACCCAAAGCGAGCATAACCGTCAGCACAGCCAGCAGTATCAGTAGTAAGAATAGCCGGATTCGTTTTTCCAAACTCTCCACCGGGAGCAGAGACCCAAAGGTTCGCCCCTTCCGAAGAATATGATGATTTAACACCTAAGGCATTAGTAGCTCCAACGACGATATACCAAGGCAACTCATCTTCAGCACCAAGATTAGAGTTGTGACTAAAACACAGGAGTCCCAAAAACATTCCACTATGACTGAAGTCACATTCTTGAAATGAATTTCCTGCACTTTTGACATAGACAGAGCCCTTGCCCCCTCTTTGATTTCCTAATCCATACTTCACTTGATCTATATAGGTACTGTCAGCATTTTGTGCCATTGGATAAAAACTAGAACCATAACTATAATTATAAACATCAAGATCGCCACTGGCCTGATCTAGTTGGATGGCCGTGGATTGGGTTACCCCAGTTCCAAGATAATTTAATCCAACAAGTTTTGCTTTAGGAGCAATACCTCTTGAGCCAATACCATTCCATCCTACAGCAGCAATAATACCGGCCACAGAAGTTCCATGATCCCCCCCTGTTGTAACACCGGGATCACCAAAATATGGGGCACTTGTTTTATAATCTTTATTAAGAGGGTTTAAGACATTAACAAATAAATCAGGATGATCAATATCAAGGCCTGAGTCACTTACCCCTACTTTAATATCAGCTCCAAAATTACCCGTTCTTAAAACTTCATCTAAGTTTAAATCTTCACCAGAAGTTCCGCCGTTATTTGCAAAATTACTTTGTCCCGTATTTCTCATATGCCAAGCATACACTTTGAGTGGATCGCCATAGACTTGAACTGAGAAAGGACCGATTTCAGTAAACCGGTTAGATTTAAATGCCGTGATTCTAATATTATCTGTAGTGCCAGACTCTCTCGGTATACCTGAAAGAACCCCTGTGCTTTCATGGATACTTAACCAATCAGGAAGTCCTGTTGCTGTAAATCTAAGTCCTGTATCATGTAGAGTTGGTGCCCAACTATAGTAAAGATCTTGATTAGTAACCACTGTAGGAACGCCGCTGATAAAAGGTGATTCATTTGGAATTAAGGTTACGCTTCCACCATTGCTGACCTTATTCGCGTTGGTTTTGTCCCCAGGAGTTGGAACACAAGAGCACAGCAATAGACTTACTATCGCTAAACTTAAGTAAATATTAGATTGCTCTCGCATCTTCTTCATTATAGTAGACCTCTACGCTCTCTTATCGAGAGCAAGACCCAAATACTTGAGTATTTAATTATTTAAGAATGATATTAATTGGTTACGGGTGGATTTTCTAAAATCTCTAACTCGGCTCGCTCTACCATAGAGTCCTTATTTAACTGGCTTAATATTGACTCTAACTTGTTTAAGTCATTAGTTTTAAGAAGGGTTAGTCTAATACCTGGAAAATTGGCCTGCTCAATTAAAGAATACTTTTCACTTATCTTAGACCAGTCCTCATGGTTGAAAAGTTTAATTTTAAATACGCCGGTTAATATCGCAAGTCGTTTAGTTCTAGAATTTTGCACAACCAAATTTTCAGAATCTTCAGAGCCGTTCTTTTTAACAAGAAGAAAACTAAATTTTTCCTCCACAATTTCTTCTGAGGAATACCTATTGCGATGGCTTGCTTTAACCGCTATTAAATCTTCTACTATATTAAATTTTTGATTCCCAGATTCTATTATCTTATGTTTTGATGGCCTGAAGTTAGTAGGCTTCCTATCGACAACCCTCTCTAAGAAAAAGCTGGTTTTCATGGCCTTAGGTTTTTCTAAAATTGGCAACGGCTTTTGCGCTGGTAACCTTTTAAAAACGGGAGGCCTAGAGCTAGATTTTTTTTCACTTTCACTAGCACCCTCTTCTATGAGGAGACTCTCTTGATACTTATCCCATGTAAGGGTCCACACAAGAGCTAAAACTCCCAAACTCCCCACTAATATGAGCACTCGCTTTTTCATACTATTCCTATCGGTTATCTGTGAGGATTGCTTAAGGGGAAAGCCTTAACCCCTTAATATTTTTGACGCCTAGAATGATATAATTTAAGTGTGAGAGAAAAGTTCATCTACCTCCTATTATTCATAGTATTTGCCTATACCAATGTGGGTCAGGCCTACGATCAACTCGTTGTCATTCAAACGGTATCCACAAGTAAAAAGACCTTTGTCGTTAGAAAAGGCTTTGTTGATGGAATTGCTATTGGCCAAGAGTCACTATTTACAATTAGAAATGCCGGTGTCGTTGCTACGGCGACAGAAGTGAATAGGACTATGTCTATTTGGGAAGTTAATGACAAAAGAGGGGGCGTCGCTTTTGAAAAAGGTGAATTCGTAACTTTCACAAACTCAATTGAAAACCTTATTTTAGAATTACCTAAACTTGAAAAAATCTCCGAAAAAGG
>JAGSHJ010000056.1 GCA_023954595.1 Bacteriovoracaceae bacterium
ACTCAATAAGATCCACAAATTCAGACTTGTCAGCTCCCAAGACTTTAGAATTCGCTTTAACGTAATCTCTTAATACAGCTGAGCCACGCACTAGGTTTCTTTCAATTTTATTTACATCTTTTTTGAGTTTAAACCACAAATCCATAAAGTATCTAGGTGGTTTTCTCTCATAGAACTTGTCTTCTAGTTCCTCTATCTCATCAACATACTCACTAAGAACGTCCCCAACATGATCAGCAAGTTTCTCCAAGGAGTCGAGAACACCCTCTCTATCTAGGGCCCTTGCTGTTTTAATATCGGCGTTTTTTATTTCAAATACTTCATGATCACCAAATACATAACTAACAGGCAAACTCTCAACTCCTGCCTTAGTTAGGGAGATGAGTTTAATCGTAAGGATTTGATAAGCGTGTTCTTTAACAAAAACGGAAGAAGAGCTTGAATCAACAAGATTCTCCATATGAGTCTCACTCAACCAACTTTGAATCTCATGCTCTATCGTATTCATTGTTTTTCCTTGTATCGTTTTTGAAAGTCACGGCTCATAAAGTAAGCTGATATTGTAGCAAGAGTTGCGCACATGGCAAGAAGTTGAAAGACTTCTCCCCAACCTAATTCATCACTTAGCGCTCCAGCAATCCATACTGCCAGAGCTCCCCCTACATAACCTAAAGAATCGATCATCCCAGTAGCACTACCGGCAGCATTTGGGCCTGCTATATCTAGTGTAAGAGCACCGCTACTCATCGAATATGGGCCTAAAAGAAAAAATCCCGCGAATCCTAGTAACACTACTATAGTGTTATTCATCCCACCTTCAGCTACACACCATGCAATTGCCAGTAATGATACAACGAGACCTACAAGCATAATCCACATAGGTCTTGCACGATCACCATTGAGCACATACTTGTCCGTATACCATCCAAGAAGAATAGTACCTAAGCTTCCCAGGAAGGGGAAAAGGGCCGATTTTAAAATCGCCATTCCAGAATCCATTCCCAGATCAACCAAAAGCTTTGGAGTCCAAAAGAAAAAGATAGACCTTAGGAAGGTGGTAAAGAAGCTAAAGACTAAAACATGTCTAAAAATTGAAAGAGAAAGAAGACCTTTAACAATAGTAATTGGATGAGACTTTAATTTTTTATCTGAGCGCTCCTCAGATACCACGGCCTTATGTGCTCCATGTCCAAAATTGGTGTCAGCTATCACATCTCTAGGGGTTTCTTTGCAACTGAGTGCGGTCCAGATAAAGATTATAAATAAAACAAGTGGTGGGTAAATAAAGATCCCCTGCCAGCCGGTACCTTGTGCTACCAAAAAGCCAGCAAATAAGGTTGCAACAACCCCGCCAAATTGAAAGTTTAAACTTACCATTCCCATGATAGTTCCGTTTCTCTCAGGCTCATACCAATGTCCAATAATTTTAACCAGAGCACCCCACCCCATAGAAAGGAAGTAGCGACAAAAACACCAAACGACGATGAAATATATTAGATTATCCCCCATCGCAAAGATAAGATTACAGGCGATGGCACCACCCATTCCCAATAAAAAGATTTTTTTACCACCGACTCGATCAGCAAGAGGTCCATTTATAAATTTACCAGCTGCATAGGCAAGTTCTGAATAAAAAGCAATTAAACCAAGCTCGGAGTTTGTAAAACCGAAGGCCTGTTCCATTAAAGGGAAGGCCGCTGATAGATTTTTTCTACACAGATAGTAGCCAATATAACCTATTAGACACACCCAAAAGGCATTGGTGCGCCATCGCTTTAGAATTTTTAACTCTGAAATACTCGGATCTCTTAAAGCAATGGACATAATCACAACCTGTTTTATAATTCTATTATATAAAATGGTAACCTAATCGGAGATCAAAATGAAGTTCCTATTACAATGCACCGCAATCACATTGTTCATATCTTGCATGCCAACGAAAAAGAAAGTTGTAATCGCACACAGATCCGCATCAGGTTACCTGCCAGAGCATACATTAGAGGCCACCGCCATGGCCCATAGCTGGGATGTTGACTTCATTGAACCTGATATAGTTATGACTAAAGACAATGAGCTAGTGATCCTACATGATCATCACCTGGACACCACTACAAATGTTGCCGAGATATACCCAGAGAGAATGAGAGAAGATGGTCGCTATTACGCAATAGACTTTAAGCTTCAGGAACTTAAGAAGCTAAGTGTTAATGAAAGAATTGATCTTAGGACTAAAAAGCCGATATTTCCAGGTCGCTTTGAGTTAACAAAATCAAGTTTTCAAATTCCTACACTTCGAGAGTTTATAGAGTTAGTGCAAGGCCTTAATAAAACAACTGGTAGAAATGTGGGGATCTACCCTGAAATTAAAAAACCAGAGTTTCATCTAAAGCATGGCAAGGACATTACTAAACATACAATAGAAACCCTACGTGAGTATGGGTATGAGGACTCTGGTCAAATTTATATCCAAAGTTTTTGGCCTTCGACGCTTATTAGACTAAAAAAAGAATTTAAGACAAAAATCCCGTTGGTACAATTAATTGCAAGTGATGACTGGGGTGAGAGTTCTGCCGATTATTCAGAGATGCTTACTGATAATGGTTTAAAAAAGATAGCAACTTACGCAAAAGGAATTGGACCTTGGAGTCATCAGTTGTTTTCTATTAATAATAAAAATCTAGAGCCCAACAATCTTGTGGAGAAGGCACACTCTTACGGTTTAGTTGTACACCCATACACACACAGATTAGACTCTCTACCGGATGGAGTTACAAATAAACAGTTTTTGGATTTTATGTTTGAAGAACTTGAGGTCGACGGAATCTTCTCAGACTTCGCCGACCGTGTATTGGATTACTTAGATTAAACTATTCGTCCATTGAGCCACAGTTAGGCATCTCGGGAGCATAAGGGTTCATTACAACTTTATGCTTTTCTTTATTTTGGATCCATTTCTTATTAACCATTGGACAAGAGAACGCTGCATATTTGTCACCTAAGTCATAGGTGTTCTTAACGTGAATAAGTGCCATCGACACCAAGTTATATGCTTTGTTGTTTTCTTCTCGTGCCTTGTCATCTTCGATTTCATCTAATTTTTCTTTTGAAAACTTAAGAAGCTTAGCTATTTCTGGGTCCTTAATGGCCTCTATTGCATCTTCAACTGCTTCGGCCGCATCTTCAACCTTATCGCCATCATAAGTGAAAAATGCATCATGTAGGACTTCATTTTTTTCAAGAACAGTAATCACCTGCTTCTTAACGTCATCACTTAGCTTTTTTTTCGTTTTTGCTGCAAAGGCACCTGAACTCAACAGGGCAACCATTAATAATAGTCTAGTCATACAATCTCCTTATTTGTGAATATTTTAACAATTCCAATTATTTAAGGCCACCATTTTAACAATTAGCGGCGACTCCTAATTATTACGTGCCTAATGGGGAATTTGTGACAAAATTAATGTCACAAAAACTGAAGTGACTTCGTAAATACTACAAAGGCCAGGCGAATGGACCAAATGACAGATGAACAACTAATGATTCTTTATCAAAAAGGCGACGCAGATGCTTTTGAGATTCTATTTAAACGCCACAAAGACAAGATTTATGGCTATCTCGTCAAACGATTGAAGGATGTCACACAGGCCGATGAAGTATTTCAAAACGCATTCATCAAACTTCATCGCAGAAAAGAGCTATATGACCCAAACAAGGCCTTTATTAAGTTTTTGTATGTGGTTGTTCGCTCTGAAATGCTGGACTACTTAAGAGCAAAAAAGATTTCTGTTGAGTTCGATGAGATAGTTCATATGCCTCAAGAGTCCAACGAGGATATTGAGCGTGTTGATCTCAACAGTGTAGATACATTAAGCGAGAAAGAAAAAATTGCTCTATCACTTAGATACTATGAAGAACATGAGTTTTTAGAAATAGCACAAAAACTCAACACTTCTTCAGCCAATGCAAGAAAGATCATCTCAAGAGGCATAAAGAAGCTAAAAAGTGCACTTGTGGGAGGAGACCTATGAATAAGACAGACTTTGAAGATTTTTTAAATGATGAAAATCAAATCTCTCCATCTCACAAAATGGCAGATGCAACTATGACAATGATCAAAGAGGAGATGTCCCCTTCCAATGTCACAATTTTTACTAAGCTCATTTTCGTACAACTAGCAACAGGTCTTCTCACAATGCTCTTTTGCCCACAATTCAACATGAGCCTCACCAATAACTATGAATTGTTTCATTACTTTCACCACACCTTTGGTGAGCAAATATGCATGGTGCTGTGTGGAGGAATCTTTCTAGGCTCTGGAGCTTTAGTAGCAGCATACACTTTAAAAGAATCGGAAATTAAAGAGATTTTCAGACAGCGTTTTCTTCACTTATGCACAATTTCTGGAATTTCCATTGCAGTATTCATGACCATAGGAGCAGACGTTTACTTATCTATGATTCCATATTGGATCGTCGGATCAGTTGTATTTGGTATTCTAAGCCTTATAACCAACTACAAGTTAAGAAACCTTATAACCGCTTAGGCGGCCTTCAAGATGGCCAATAAGACTTTGTTCTTAGGTAGTTGTTTTCTATTTGCAACAACTACCTCGCCACCACCTTCCAATACTTTTTCAGAAATAGAATCTAGAAGATCATCGTCCTCATAGTTTATTTGTTCATTAATTCGATTTATCTGATTTTTAAAAGCATCAAAGCGGCCCCACACACTGTCTTCACCAGAGATGATGAGTTTTTTAATTCTACCAGCTTTTGCTTCTTTTATAATTGTTTCAATGTCACTCTCCGCCCTGCCGTTCATGAGGGCAATATTATAATCCATTAATGACTTTTCAACTTTGAGTAGAACTGATCTTCTGGCGCGATCAAATAATACCTTCCACAGTTTTTCGTAGTCTCCCTCATACAAACTTCTATCAACAATACTTGGATCGATGTGTTCGAGTTCAGTCTGGGAAACAAACTTTTTAGCAGCATCAATTCTTCCCGCCAAATAGACTAAGGTTTCACGTTCATCAAGAGACTTGTTGCTAACAACTTCATCAATCTGTTTACTAGTGACCTCTCCCTGAAATGAATCGATTGCTTGAAAACCTGACATATCTCCCCTAAAGATCTCTACAGAGCTTTTTGAAAATTCAATGCAGAAGAACTCTCGCTCTTCTTGAAGCCATTGAAGAAGCGGCTTGATATGAAAGTGATTGGAAACAAAGGCCTGTGCTTGTACCACGATTGGTAGGCCCAATATTTTAAAAGTGTTTTTAGTTCTAAATAAGGCAATTGAGCATTCAAAGGCCTTGGTTTGAGATTTAGTAATACTTGCCATTGGCTTTATGAACTCTTCAACCTCACTGACGCTAAATACTTTTCGAAGGTGTGTGGCAGCGTCCACCACTAATTCTTTTATAGTGTCACATTGTTGTTTTTCATCTCCTGGTGGAATGAATAATGAAACACACACATTCTCCGGTGCGTGCAAAAGCTCTTCCCGAATCATTTTTTCTAGTTGTTTCATAAAGACTCCTTCCTAATCAAATCTTAGATTTTTTTTGACGCATATAAAATTAGAAAGTTTCGATATTAAAGATCGTTATTTTCGAACCAAATATCTGGGAGCTCTTTGAATTGAAAGTCGGAGGAGTTTAGTGTTACTTTTAAAATACCCTCATCTTCTATGTAGAGGGTATGAGTTCTATTGGTAAGCTCCATCAAGTCTTGTGCCTTGTAGTGTTCTAGAACAAGCTCGCAGGAAGTAGCAGAGTTAACATCCTGAATGTTAAAAACAAGATTCCAAAGCTTATCCTTCGCAGACAAGTAGAGATTGGCCCTTATGAGCTTTCCGTCTCCAACTAATGCATTTCCCTCAACCTGTCTTTTGTTGAGGTCTAGCTGAAGCATAATTGTAAATTGCTCACTTTGGTTTGTTTTCATATATCTATTCCGGTTGAATTCCCTTCGGACTTCTCAAACCACAACCTTAAGACTTTCTTAAGATTGTTATAACCTAAATAAAAATCCCTAAGTTCCTCGCCTGTTTAATAAGTTCAAGCTTTGGATCAACAAGTCTTGGTGCACCTGTAAACGAATTTAGCTCTACTGGCATTACTGTACAATTCTTGTAGGCCAATGCTTTATTCCATTTATTTTTTATCACTAACTCTGCGGCACTAGCACCCAATTGTAGGGTGAGAAGCTTATCGAAAACTTCTGGTGGTTCACTACGTTGAAGGTGTCCTAGTATTACATTTCTGGCCTCTATACCTAGTTCCTTCTCTAAGGCGATCGCCAAAACAGATGATATTCCGCCAAGTCGCTCTGTCTCAGGAGCGTCTTCTACAATTTGTTTGATTATTTTTTTGCCTTCAAACTTCACACCCTCAGAAACGCATAAGACAAGTCCTCTGCTTCCTTGTGCAAGTTTTTCTTTGCAACTATCTACCAAGGCCTGAAAATCAAAATCTAACTCTGGTATGAGGATGGCATCCGCATAGCCTGCAAGCCCACCATTTAGTGCCAGCCAACCCGCAGTCCTGCCCATTGTTTCTAGAACCATAATCCGTTTATGAGCATCAGCGGAATGCTTAAGCGTAGAAATCGATCTACTTATCAGGCCACATGCGGTGTAGTGACCAAAGGTTATGTCAGTTCCTGAAAGATCATTATCAATGGTCTTTGGAATACCAATTATATTTATTCTTGATGAGACATCCGATAGTGCTTTAAAGGTCCCATCTCCTCCAGCAGCGATAAGTCCGTCAAGCTTCAACTCTTTAAAGCAGGCGACAAATTCATCTGCGTCTTCTCCTATTCCTCTTTTATTAGAAGTCCCAAGGATAGTACCAGCGTTTTGATGAATGCCGTCTACCTTGTCTATAGTCAAAGCGATGGTATCTTTGTTGTACACACCCTCAAAGCCATCAACAATCCCAACAACCTCAACACCAGCTTGTACTAAGCACTTAGTTGCAGACTCCACAACACCATTCAATCCGGGAGCATCCCCACCACCAGTTAAAATTCCAACTCTCATGAGTCCCCTTTTTAATCCATTAGGATAACAAATTTTTTTGAAACACAAATATTGACATTTTTTATACTGAAACTAGATTTTTATTAGAGAACACTTCGGTCTTGTAAGGAAAAGTAATTAACTAATTTTTATTCATTATTTTAAATTAAAGGATGGAGGTATTATGAATTTGTTCCACTACGATGTAAATGATGCAACTCTCTATAATATTGAAGAAGTTGGCACAGTATTAGACGATAAGACTAGGGCCTTCATAAGTAAGTGCATGGAAGAGCTACTTGAAAAGTCTCCGGCACGCTCCTTTGCGAATTTATTAATAAAAAAAGAAAAAGCACAATTTTCAGGAGAACTCAGAATTGAGTCTTTCACCAGAACATTTTTCGTAGAGGCCAAAGCTGATAACGAAAGAAAGCTATTCTTCGAGCTAGAACAAAAGATCAAGACACAACTTAGGCATTGGAGAATGACTAGGTCTCTTGATATCGGTCAATGCACTCAAAATAATGTAAAAGCTTAATTTTTATCTCTCATAGCGAAGATGGATAAAGATCCTTTTCCTGATTATTGAGCCTTGGTTGCCAATGGACTAAATCATCAATTGGCTCCAGGGCACTAGTAGTGTTCACATGTATAAGCCAATCATATCTAGCGGCTAGGTCAGATTCAAAGTAGTGGGAGTACCTCTCGGTTTCAGGGCTGTAAATAACCCCAATTGCCCGCTCAAGTCTTGGTCTTTTTAGCTCCTTAATTGTGTCTGTTGCCAACATAAAGTCTGAACCAACACGATTAAATAATTCATTATAGGAGCCTTCAATTGGTGGGTTAATATGAAAATAACGTCCAGGCTCATCCCAGTTATGTGCCGCAGTTACAGTCCCCTGACAAGTTGTCATTCCAATAGAGAAGCACATATCTTTATAGTGATCAGAGGTTAACTCTCCTAGCGTTGTTTCACCAAGCTGCTCCCTTCTGCTATTTACGGCCCGGCCGACATGTGAGTTATGTGCCCAAACAATAATCTTGCCAGTCTCCTCTGAGGAGATCCATTCGTCTAAAGACTTCAGGGTTTCAAACATGTGCTTGTCTCGAATATTCCAGGTACTAACCCCAGGATTAAAGAGATTTCTATAATAAGATTCTGCAGCAATAATGGATGCCGCATTCTGCTCCATATGAAGAAATTCCTCCTTGTCGTTGTCAAGCGCAAGCCTTGAAAAGAATTCTTCTCGAATGGTATTTAGTTGATCAAGAACTGCCTGCTGACAACTCTGCTGTAGATCCAACGCCACACTTCGTCCATACTCAGCACCATCTCTAAGAGGCGTCTGAAAACAGCTATAACGCTTGCGTGTCTGTTCATATAAATCAGGGATCTTTTCTTTTGTAGTATCTAGTATTGAGCTTATAGCATTTTGCATCCCATACAGATCAAGCCCATAAAAGCCTGCTGGCCTATCGAGTCCTTTATTATGCTCTCTGAGCCACTCGATAAAATCAACCGCTACTTGATTTCGCCACATCCACAACGGAAACCTTCTCATGTCTTTAAAGGATGCCAGTGCATCGTGATCTCGGTTGTCACCTTTTACATACTTATTAACCCTAAATACATCAGGCCAATCTCCCTCAATTGCCACAGCATTAAATCCATGGTTTTGGATTAACTCTTTGGTAATTTGGGCCCTAAAAGAATAAAACTCATGCGTTCCGTGTGTTTCCTCACCAATAAGAACTATTTTTTTATTTTTCACATTATCAATCAACAAACCGAAGTCAGGTTCGTTAACATTTAAATTTATGATTTCATTTTTTAATTCCCTGGCACCTAACAATTGTCACCTCATGGTTCATAGATTCATTTAGAACACTATTGCAAACACCAAACCATCTTGGCCTGAAATTCGCATTGTAAGCATTGTGGAGGATCTGTATGAACAATGTATATATAACCGAGCAAGACGTTCAGCTTCCCGGCAAGCTCTTTATACCCAAAAACCCAAGTGGCTTTATAATTGTGCCTTTTACAGATTCGAATGGACGTGAAATCTCGGACAACATTGAGTTGGCAAAACATTTTGAAGCCGAAGATATGGCGGTATTACTACTGGATTTGTTAACTGATACAGAAGCGAAGAAAAAAGAGAACCGTTTTAATGTAAAATTACTCTCTATTCGTTTGGAAATTGCCCTTGATTGGTCAAAACGCCATAAATTACTGAGGGATCTCCCCCTTGCTCTTCATTCGTCCAATACTTCTGGTGCGGTGGCCATGGAGGCCGGAGCGCATACGACTGTTGATTTAGCAGCGATCGTTTCCTGTGCAGGCAGAATCGATATGGTTGAGAAGTATCTACCTTTCGTTGATGCACCATGCTTACTGATTGTCGGATCAAACGATGAATTAGCATTAAAGGCAAATAGGAATATGATTAAAAATATATCTAAGGCCAGGCTTCAAGTAATAGAAGGGGCCGGGCACTTATTTGATGATGAAGAATCAAGATCGCGCATGCTTCATGAAAGCACTAGATGGTTTAGACGCTATTTCAACAGAATGGTATACGAGCAAAGAAAAGAAGAATATAGAAGCGAAAACATACATCTACCATTTTATGACCGCTATGAAGCAAGCCACTTTTTGGCCTGGAGACTTCAAAAGTATAAGGACGACAATCCATTAGTATTGGCAATTCCAAGAGGGGCCGTCGCCATGGCCGATATAATATCCACAGAACTAGATTATGATATGGATATCATATTGGTTAAAAAATTAAGTGCCCCCAATCACCCTGAGCTGGCAATTGGCTCTATAAATGAATTTGGAGATGTATATCTAAGCTCCAATGCCAAAGCATATGCTGATGAAGATTACATCTCTAATGAAGCACAACAAAAACAAGAACAACTATCCAACTATAGACACCAATTCGGTTCGTTTTCAAAACCAAAAGATGTATCCGGCAGAACTGTAATCATTCTAGATGATGGAATCGCAACAGGATCAACCATGCTTAGCGCAGTCATAACAGTTAAAGAAAAAGGGGCAACCAAGGTTATTGTCGCCTCTCCCGTAGTATCAGCATCAGCTCAAAAAATGTTACAACTTGCTGCAGATGAAACGGTATTTTTGGATGTGCCTGATAATTTCTACGCTGTGGCCCAGTTTTATGAAAATTTTCCACAAGTAGATGATGAAGAGGTTGAAAGAATTCTAAGGTAGCTAGCAATTAAACTTTTCACTCTCAAATTCAATTGAGCTGTATCTCACACGTTTATTTTCCAGTGAGGTCTTAATTTTAACTTTCATTTCATCTAGTTCCTCGATTATGGTCCCAGATGCCACAACAACATGAAGACTTACAGAATAGTTCATGTCATCGATGGACCATCCTCTGATTGCGTGAACGTCTATAATTCCATCAATCTCATTTAGTTGCTGAACAATTTCTTCAACGACAAGTTCGTCTGGAAATTTCTGTAACAATATAGAGCCCACCTTAATAAAGTTATGATAGACACCCTTGAGAATAATCAGAGCAATAAGAATGGAGAGAATTGAATCTAGTGCATACCATGGATAGAAAAGCAGAACGACACTTACAACGATGACGGCTCCCCACCCCAATAAATCTTCTAATAAATGAAACATAACCATCTTCTGGTTAAGTCCTTCACCTTTAGATAACTTATATGCGGCCAATCCATTTACAATAACACCAAGAAATCCCATAAGAAGCATTCCTTCAGGGTGTACTGGTTCAGGATTGTTGATTCGCCCTACAGCTTCATAAATCACATATGAACTACCAAATAGTAAAATAAGGGCATTAATAAGAGCTGATAAAACTGAAAAGCGACGGTATCCATAGGTGTAGACAGAGTCTGGATTTTTTTTACTAAGTCGCTCTGAAAGATATGCAAACAATAATGCAATACTATCGCCGAGATCATGAAGTGCATCACTTGTAACAGCAACACTGTTTGTAAGATAACCACCAATAAATTCAATTATGGAAAAACCAGCATTCAATGCGAATGCAAATAGTAAATTCCCTTCGGTGCTATGGTGGTGATGATGATGTCCATGTCCCATCAGATAATTATAGTAGTATTTCCCCTTGGCGGCAAGGCCGCCAAGGGAAAAACTTATTGAGCAACTGTAGTTTCAGTATCTTTAGAAATTGTTCCAGTTGCCTGGACACTGTCAGAAGTGGAGATTTCAATCTTTCTACTTCTTTTCTCAAGGCGTTTTGGTAGCGTGACAACCAAGATTCCATGATTGAGTTTGGCCTCAATGGCCTCTAAATCAACGGATTCAGGTAGCCTAAAGTTCTTGGTAAATTCCTTTTTCGTGTCTTCATCCAAAGGGTTATATTTAATCCCTTTTACACTTAGAATTTTATCCTCAACCTCAATTTCCAAATCTTCATCTTTCACACCGGGAACCTCAATACTCATAAGCCAAGATTCAGGTGTTTCTTTTGATTCAAAG
>JAGSHJ010000549.1 GCA_023954595.1 Bacteriovoracaceae bacterium
AAAAGGTTATTAATCTGTCCTATACTTCTCTGTTTGAGAGTCGAAAACTTTTTCAAAACCTAAGTATGGAGTTTCGCCTTTGCTTGTCGAAATCACACCTAACTTCCAATCAAAGTTGTAAATTGAATTGAGTTGCTGAAAGTAGGTGTTGATATTGTTCTTAAGAGTGGTTTGGATTTCCTTCATACTCATGCTGTTATCTACGACTAAGAGTATATCTGCTTTCATCTTGCCTGATTCATTTGTGTTGGCAAAAACGAAAAAAGGTAAAAGACAAAGGCTTAAAATCGTAGCTTTCATTGATACTCCTGTGTTGTTTAGACAAAAGTATTATTGGCCTGATTTATGCTGTCAACAGCTCTAAAGCTCTGAAATGTGAGCAAGTTAAATCTAGGTTATAATGTGACTTTAATAAAAAAGAGATATTTAATGCGTAATCTTATTATAGCTTTGTACTTAATCTTCGGCTTTGATGTGCTGGCGATGTCTGAAGTTGAAAAAGATAAATTGGATACCTATCTCTGTATGGGAACTAGAGCAGAGTATTTTCAGTGCAAAACAAGCGGTTTAAGCAAATGCATTAAAAAAGCCAAGAAACGTTATAATCAAGATCTCAACTGTAAAAAGTTACTCACTGTTGAAATCGACGAAAAGACAGACAAACTCAAAGAGATGAAATTTGAATGGGCCAAGACTTGTGCTGCTGTGAAAAAAGAATACGAGTACTGCCTTCTGCGTGGATATCCTTATTGCTCTAACAACATGGAACAGCGTTATGAATACTTATGGTGTGAATATGCACTTGAGAAGAAACTGAGAGATTTCAATTAGATCTGATGCTATTTCTATAGAGATAAAGATAAGGGATTAAGTGAGCTATTTGCTCGTTTGAAATAAATCCCATTTTTGGTGTATGATGAAAAAACCAATGGGGGTTCCAGTCCGGCTTGCAGGCACTTTTAAGGACAACCCTCTATTGGAAAAACCTCACATTTGTGAGGATTTTTTTTGCCCAAAACAGACAGAACTCCCTGACATTGAGAATGCATTTGATAATCGAGTTACTTGATTTTTCATATCTGATCAGAGCGTGGTTTATAAATTGTAAACAAATTGACGTTTTTAAATTTATATTAAATTTACACCTTTCCGCCCGTCCTCTAATTTTGGTTTTGTGAACATCTCAAACGAAATGTTCGAAACTAAAAAACCTGGAGGAAACTATGACAACTTTTAAGAAATTCATGATGGTGTTCTTGCTTTTGAATATGATCATAAACAGTGCATGGGCAACCGTGATCACAACACAAACTGGAAACCAAGTCGAAGTTGGTGATGGGAAAGAGTATGGCGTCTCTCATGGCTATGATCCGAATGCCACTTGGGATGACATCAGACGAGATGCAGGGAGACGATACCGAGACCTTAGAAGAGAGGCGATTCAACTAGAAGAAATGCATCGAAAATCAGAAAGCAAAGAAGAGCGAGACAAAATCGCTGAAGAACTGGAGCGAATCCAGAAGGAAATGGACAAAAACAAAGCTGACAGAGAGTTCGAAGATGAACTGACACGTCATCCTGACAGACCAAGAACCAACCCTGAAGAAGGAAATTGGCGTAGAAGAATG
>JAGSHJ010000372.1 GCA_023954595.1 Bacteriovoracaceae bacterium
GAGGTACCACCAGAACCTTCACCAGTAGTAGATCCAGCTCCATCTTCATTGGAGCAAAAAGCTGCGGCCGCACAGGTTCCAGGGGCTCCTCCACCAGGACCAGGAGTTGTGGAGGTACCACCAGAACCTTCACCAGTAGTAGATCCAGCTCCATCTTCATTGGAGCAAAAAGCTGCGGCCGCACAGGTTCCAGGGGCTCCTCCACCAGGACCAGGAGTTGTGCCTGAAGCACTTATATCGATAGTACCCAGTATGGTAACGGTCCCTTGAGCTCTTAATTCAACAACGGAGCTTCCCGCAAAATCAATCGTCGCAGCTCCACCAATAGTTATGCTATTACAGTTCCAAATATTTTTAGCTAGTGTCTGGGTTACATTCCAGGTGCAGTCGCCATCACTAGCGTCACCATAACTCAGGGCCCCAAATGCATTCAGGTTTATAAAAGAAAGTATTAAGAAGATTTTCATTAATTAGTATTTTTTCACAGATTCTGATTTTTCGCTATTTGGCATTTATTCCCTGTTAGGTGCGCTCTGCTTGAAAGAAGGTTACATCTTCCCCATCACTTGTGTATTTAATCTCAATTGGATTACAGCACACCTGACAATCTTCAATATAGGTCTGCTCTCCATAGTAAAGCTCTAAGACCATGGATATTGGACTAAAACAATATGGACACTGAAAATGGTATTCTTTCTCACCCTGCATTCATCCAATTCTAAGGATTTATAAAAGTACGGCAAAGTTTTGCCCTCAAAAAGTTTCAGATCCCCTATAGCAGTCGCCTAACTCTCTGGAATCTCGAACACCTATTAGGTTAAACCTAATCATAAGGTTTTTATCACTCCATTTAACTAATAACATTATATGATTTAGATCAGAGAAAAGGAGTTCACATGAATTTAAAGAATTTTAATTGGGATGAACAAGCAGTTGATCAGGTAGTTTCAGAAGAAAGTCGCTACACGACTTACAATGGTTATGCATCACATGACTACCACACAGAAGCAAAATCAGATTATAGTAGCCAGACAGAAGGCGCTAGCTTCCACGAAGAGTTATCTATTCTCTAAAAGAGAGTTTAAATAAAAAAAAGGGCCAACAGGCCCTTTTTTCGTATCTATTTACCACGCACTAAACACAGACTTAATCGATATCTAGTTATTTTTGAACAGTAAGTGAGCTTATGGCAAAACACTCGCCGTTCCGATCTTCGTGATCGAAGTGCAATTATTTTAAGTCTCTGCCTTTTTAAACAGAGACTTAATCGATAGCTAGAGGTTATAATCACAACTTACTTTTATATCTCGTTCGCCACTGAAGAAACTTACAAGCTGAACATTAACTTTTTCTTCGCCAACAACCTTCTTTACAAGTAGCTCATTCCTAGATTCGTAAATATCTTTAAAAGGATTCTCAAGCATTAAGGCTAACATAGCTCTAGAAGTCATTGTTGGTGATGAGACAAGCTTCTCCCTAACTTCAAATACATTGCCTGAATCAATATATTTCTTTGTTGTAATTTGGTTCGTTGGGAACATTTCCACATCCAATCTTTTTGTTTTTAATTCACCCTTATTTAAATCATTCAAATTAAGCTTAGACTGAACTAGTCTATCTAGATAAAATCCTGCTCGAGCATGAGAACTGCTTATTTCAAGGTCACTTTCATTCAAGAAAAAGTAAAGTTCATCTGGGCAGTTAGTTTGATTTGTATCATCAAGTCTAATAATTTCAGCTTCACTCAACTTTGAAAGTAAACTTTGGTCTTCTGAAAATACAGATACTGATGTTAAAAGTGTTAATCCAAATAATATTTTTTTCATAAGTAATATCCTCGTTCATTTAAGTAATGGTTTATAACCAAGCCTTGTCTATAATTTCTTTGTCTTTTCAATAATGTTCATCAAACCATGACGATAAAGACGATCTTCGTGATCGAAGTGGAATTATTTTAAGTCCCTGCCTTAGTGTACAAGGACTGATTCGTCATCTAGAGGTTTAGAGTGAGCCCCTCCGACTAACTAATTACCTACAAACAGGTATCTTTTGAAGCAATGTGTTTCTTGTCGATTCTGACTTATAGAGGTTCCCACGAGTTTTCGCATAAAAGCGAGTGCCATTACCTCTAAGTACATCAATGGAGATCTTTGAGCCTGAGTAATAGCATCGTTCTATCCAGTCGTTACACTTCTGTCTTCTACCGAAAGATAGTTCGTAATCTGAATCAACTTTTTGAGATACAATAACGAAGCCTTGTTGAGAAGCTCTTTCTATTATTTGGTCTCTGAACTCCATCTTTTTGTTAGCAAGTTCGACCTGTTCAGAAGTCATTATGCCTGTGGCACTGACTTCTTCAACATAGAGGTCACAAGAAGCGACAGCGCTATAGTTTGATAATAGTAGTGTAAAAAAAATGATCACGTTTTTCATGGAAATTCTCCTATTTAATAATTAACTATTTACCGACGGCAGTATATGGGGGCAGGTCAAACCAAACTAATGGTTTATATCCAAACCTTGTTTTTTATTTCTTTGTCTTCTCAAGAATGTTCATCAAACCTTGAATAAGAAAAACGAGTCTTTTATCAAGGCACTAAACGCACTCTCTTTAGTAGTTTTTCAATCGACATCTTGGGAGCTTTCTTAGTGCCCCCATAATCGCATCAACTTCATTTTCGTAATTATCTATAAATCTATGACTGTAAGAACGATGCCATGACTTGTATTTAACTTGATTACTAGAAAGTTTTTTTGCTTTAGTACCAAGAAGTCTGCCATTGGCATGTCTAACTTCTTGCTGATTTTCTTGATCCAGAAGCTTCAGCTCCATTGTCTTATAGCTATAAGTCTCGTCAGAGAACCAAGTTGTTTTGATCTTTGACCTTTCTACAAAGTCATATGTCCATACAAATGAAGCATCTTCTTTATTGCTAGTGATCTCGTATCCCTTATCTGCTAGAGCAAGGTTTAAGGGAACATGGTATCCCGATGATGGGTACTCTTTGTAGATACTGCAATCGTCACTAAACAATACTTTGGTTCTGGCCATCACTGACACAGAAGTTAAAGCGATGATACAGGCTAAGATTCTCTTCATTACTAGTTCCTTAATAAAAGTTTTTTATAGTTGCCAAAAACCAATAACGCACATGGTCACCACATTCAATTAATTTGAATTTTTTACACATATGTACATTGAAGACTAACTACTTTCAGCTACTTAATTGGCATAAAGTTTCGTATTGGAATAGATTTGTTGTACTTGATGGGCTGAATTCAATTTGATAAAATTAATATGCATTCACAGGTAGGAAGGTGCTACTAACACCTCCCTTAAAGCCTACTCTGGTTTCTGGATACGTAGGAATACGTAGATCAGAAAAACAAGAGCAAACACCCTGTAAATGTCTTCCATAACAATAGCCTTTTTGTTTCAAGGCTCCTCTTCAGTGAGGAGTCATGGAAGCTAC